>CAMWIF010000300.1 GCA_947174225.1 uncultured Porphyromonadaceae bacterium
GGGCGTGAACGTGGCGGATGACCCCCTGCTTAATTCAGCTATGACAGGAGCCAACGGCGGAATGCTCGTGATAACTGCTGACGATCCGTCAATGCATTCGTCGCAAAACGAGCAGGACTCCCGTTTCTATGCCGATTTCGCCATGCTTCCTATGCTTGAGCCTTCCTCACAGCAGGAAGCGTATGAAATGGCTAAGTATGGTTTCCAGCTCTCTGAACATTACCGTATTCCGTTGATGGTGAGGATGGTGACACGTCTGGCTCATTCACGCGGAAATGTTACGGTCGATGCTGAAGCATTACCCGAAAATACTCTTTCCGATGTACCCAACCCACGCCAGTGGGTGCTTATGCCGGGCAACTCGCGTGTGCGCTACAAACAACTCATAAATGACTATGCCGACCTGACCGCAGAATCAGAGAAATCACCCTTCAACACATTCATTGATGCCCCTGACCATTCATTGGGTATTGTAGTGTCAGGCGTAGCCTATAACTACTACCGCGAGTTATGGAAGGATGGTAAAAGTCCCTGGCCAATGGTAAAGATCTCCCAATATCCCCTACCTGCCGATATGCTCAGGAAACTGGTGGAGACATGCGACGAAATCTTAGTGATTGAAGAGGGACAACCCTTTATCGAGCAACATATACGTGGTGTGCTCGACTCCAATCCCAATATCCACGGCCGTCTTGATGGTTATCTGCCCCGCACCGGCGAGCTTGATCCTGAAAGTGTGCGTCTCGGTGTACTCAAACTTCGTCCCTCCACCTCCGGACTGGAGAAAGAGGAAACAATGCCTGTGCCGGAAGTGGTGGTGGCTCGTCCACCTGCCCTATGCAAGGGGTGTGGTCACAGAGATGTTTACGCCGCTCTCAATGAAGTTGTAGAATCATATCCCGATGCCAGAGTGTTCGGTGATATAGGCTGCTATACCTTAGGCTACCTTGCTCCTTTCCGTGCCATCCACACTGTTCTCGATATGGGAGCCTCCATAACTATGGCTAAGGGCGCTTCCGAGGCAGGTGTACATCCCGCAATAGCCATTATCGGCGATTCCACCTTCACACATTCGGGTATGACAGGCCTCCTCGATGCCGTGAATGAAAACAGCGACATACTGGTAATCATATCCGACAATCTCACCACCGGAATGACAGGCGGTCAAGACTCACAAGGGACAGGCAAACTCGAAGAGATCTGCCTTGGCTTGGGTGTACCTCCCGAGCATCTCCATACCATCGACTCCTTACCAAAGAATCACGACGATATGGTGAAGCTCTTCCGCAGTGCAATAGACCACCACGGACTGTCAGTGGTAATCTCTCGCCGGGAATGCATACAGACGGCACGCCGCTCAAAAAAATAAAAGTCACCACTATCCTAAAAACCATTATCACCAACATCAACTACCATGAAATGTGACATAATACTTGCCGGCGTGGGGGGACAAGGAATCCTGACCATCGCCACCATCATAGGCAAAGCTGCTTTGAAGAGTAATATGAATATCCGTCAAGCGGAGGTGCATGGCATGAGTCAGCGCGGAGGGGACGTGCAGTCAGACCTGCGCATCAGCACATCCGAGATATTCTCTGACCTTATCCCTAAAGGAGAGGC
Organism: uncultured Porphyromonadaceae bacterium; assembly: GCA_947174225.1. Classification (GTDB taxonomy): domain Bacteria; phylum Bacteroidota; class Bacteroidia; order Bacteroidales; family Muribaculaceae; genus Lepagella. Next base: position 1,621 of record CAMWIF010000300.1, read on the forward strand.
AGATGTAATAGTATCGATGGAGCCCATGGAGGCACTGCGCTATCTGCTACGTCTCAGTCCACAAGGATGGGTCGTAACCAACACCACACCCTTTATCAATGTGACCGACTATCCTGAGACCTCTTCGCTGGATGCCGAGTTAGCCAAGCTGCCGCGTGTGGTAAAGCTGGATATAGACCGCGCAGCCAAAGAGCTTGGGGCACCGCGTTCAGCCAATATCGTGCTTTTGGGCGCCCTTACCCCCTTCATTCATCTGCCCAAGGAAGCTCTTGAAGAGGCTGTCGCCGACCACTTCGCCCGCAAAGGTGAGGCTGTGGTGGCTCAGAATATCGCTGCCTTCAGATACGGCTATGAGACAGCCGAGAAGAATACACTCTATAACACAATTAAGTGACCCATTATGTTCCCGATAGAAAAATCCCATATCGCCGAAGCACTCCACCGCCTTGGCATGCCTGATGTGTGCAGTGCCACCATCCGTCAAATTGTAGCATTAGCTTCCGAACTTGAGCCGGTAGCCGGTGAGCCTTTCGTACGTCTTGAATTAGGTAATCCCGGAATTCCGGCTGAAGAGGTGGGCATACAAGCCCAATGCGAAGCCCTGCGAAGCGGAGTGGCAAACCAATACCCAAACATCGCTGGCATCTCCGAACTAAAGGAGGCAGCTTCTGAGTTTGTCAAGGCCTTCTTCAATGTAAATATCGCTCCGAAATACATTATCCCCACAGTGGGATCGATGCAAGGCAGCTTCACTTTGCAACTGCTGCTTTCCCAGCGTCTAAAGGGCAAGGATACGATGCTATTTATCAACCCCGGTTTTCCAGCCCAGAGACATCAAGCCAAAGGACTGAGCATCAATTATGAGGCATTTGACATCTACGACTATCGAGGCAAAGCTCTCGAAGCCAAGCTTGAGGAGATACTCAGTAAAGGCAACATCACGGGCCTGCTCTATTCCAATCCCAACAATCCGGCATGGATCAACCTCACAGAGGAGGAACTTGAGATAATCGGACGCCTCGCCACCAAATACGACACTATTGTGCTTGAGGATGTGGCGTATCTCGGTATGGATTTCCGTACGGATTTCAGCCGTCCGTTCCAGCCACCATATATTCCAACAGTGGCACGTTACACCGACAATTATATTATGCTCGTGTCGGGCAGCAAGATATTCAGCTATGCTGGTGAGCGTATCGCCACGGTGTGTATGAGTCCTGCTGTGTATGAACGTACCTACCAATTTTTCGCTGATTTCTACGATATGCCCGCCTTCGGCGACGCTTATATCTACGGGGTGCTTTACACTGCCTCTTCGGGCACCTCACATTCAGCTCAGTATGCACTTGCCTCGATGATGAAAGCTGCCGTGGATGGTACTCTTCCTATGGTGGAGCACACCCGCGAATACGAAAGGCGTGCACGTCGCGCAAAGCAGGCTTTCACTGACAACGGCTTCCACATTGTCTATGATAAAGACGGCAACGAGCATATATCCGACGGATTCTTCTTCACGGTCGGCTACCGGGATATGCCAGGCGAGCAGCTTCAGGAGGAATTGCTCAGATATGGTATCTCCACAATCCACCTGCACTCCACCGGCTCAGACCAAGAAGGAGTGCGCGTCACGGTGTCGATGCTGCGCGACGACAAGATTTTCGATATGTTGAACCAGCGACTACGACTTTTCAATGAACAGCATTAATTATGTCAGTGCGGATGAGGCGGTCAGCCTCATCCGTAGCGGCGACCATGTGTATATCCAGGGATCGACTTCGATACCGGAGACCCTATGTGCAGCTATGGCACGCAGAGGCAACGAACTTCGTGATGTGGTCATATATTCCGGATTCGCCGTAACAGATCGTCCCGCACCATATTGCAAGCCGGAATATAAGGACTCATTCATTGTCAACAGTTTCTTCGTTAACAACAGCAACCGTCACTGGATAGCGGAGGGATATGGCTCGATGACACCGCGATTCCTCGGAGAAGTGCCGGAACTGATGCGCGACGGTACATGGCCCGTGGATATAGCCCTCATCAACTGTTCGCTGCCTGACCGGCACGGCTTTGTGAGCTACGGTGTGTCAGCAGATGTAGCTGTCCCGGCAGTGGAGTGCGCAAAAAAGGTAATCGCCCAAATCAATCCCCATATGCC
>CAMWIF010000301.1 GCA_947174225.1 uncultured Porphyromonadaceae bacterium
CTTGAGAGTATGATGTCAGTGATGCCCGCACGCTTCGCAGCCAAAATCTTTTCCTTTATACCACCTACAGGGAGTACCTTGCCGCGTAGGGTAATCTCTCCGGTCATTGCCAATTTCTCACGCACTTTCCTTCCCGTCAGTGCTGAAGCAATAGAAGTAGCCATTGTTATGCCTGCTGAAGGTCCGTCTTTAGGAATCGCTCCCTCCGGCACATGGATGTGGATATTCCATTTGGAGAAGATCTCGTCGGGGATATTGAGCTTTTGCGAGTGTGCTTTAAGATACTGCAATGCTATGGCTGCCGACTCTTTCATCACATCTCCCAAATTGCCGGTAAGTGTGAGTTTTTCTCCGTTGCCATGCGATAGGGAAGTTTCGATAAATAGGATCTCTCCACCTACTTGAGTCCAAGCCAATCCTGTGACAACACCTGCAAATTTGTTGTTCTCATACATCTCAGGACGCACTTCCTCTTTGCCAAGAAACTCCGTGACCTGCTTAACGTCTATCACTTTCGGGAATTCCTTGTCGGATGCCTTCAGGCGTGCAACCTTGCGAAGCACCTTTGCAATCTTCTTTTCGAGCTGGCGCACACCTGATTCACGGGTGTAGCGATTCACGATTAATTCTAACGCGGATTTGGAGAAAGTAACCTCGTTTTTAGCAAATCCATGTTCTTCGAGACTTTTGGGCACAAGGTGACGGGCGGCAATCTCTATTTTCTCTTCCGGAATATAACCGCTAATTTCGATAATCTCCATACGGTCAAGAAGGGGGCGGGAAATATCCGAAAGGTTATTGGCAGTGGCTAAAAAGAGGATTTTAGACAAATCGTAATCTATGTCAAGATAGTTGTCGTGGAATTTGGAGTTTTGCTCAGGGTCGAGCACTTCGAGAAGAGCAGTAGAGGGATCTCCTTTAAAGTCCTTGCCGATTTTGTCAATTTCGTCAAGCACAAAGACGGGATTACCTGTGCCGCATTTTTCTAACGCAGCAATTATCCGGCCGGGCATCGCACCTATATATGTGCGCCTATGTCCTCTTATCTCAGCTTCATCATGCAGTCCACCCAATGACACACGTGTATACTCTCTGCCGAGAGCATCAGCAATTGATTTGCCTAAAGATGTCTTACCGACACCCGGAGGGCCATAGAGACATATTATGGGTGCTTTCATATCATTACGCAATTTCAACACTGCCATATGCTCAATGATGCGCTCCTTCACTTCCTCAAGTCCGAAATGGTCACGGTCAAGTATCTTCTCAACTTTCGAGAGCGAGAAACTATCGGGTGAATATTTGTCCCAGGGTAATGAAAGGAGAGTGTCGAGATAAGAATACTGAATTGAATATTCCGGATTGGAGGGATTGAATCGCTCAAGTTTCTTCAGCTCCTTTTCGAAATGAGCCCTTGCCTCCTTGCCCCAGGGCATTTTCTTTGCCCGTTCCTGGAGTTCGCCCATATCGGATGCCTCGCCCTCGCCCAATTCCTCTTTTATATTGCGAAGTTGCTGCTGGAGGAAATGATTCCGCTGCTGGTCATTTAGTGCCTGATGAGTGCGACGATGTATGTTGGCTTGGATTTCGAGCTTCTGCAACGCTAAATCGAGATAGAGGACAAAATTCTCTAAAAGAATCTTGAAATTCTTCGCTCCCAACAGCTGTGCCTTCTCCTCGTGCGAAAGTGGGGAGTTGCAAATCATGAAGAAGACGCTTGCCACAGGCTGGTCGGCTATATCTTCCACCTCAAAGCTTACACGTTGCTTCTCATGGTCAGGGACAAAGGAGAGGAGCTTATCAAAGGAGGACTTGATATTCTCCATAAGATAATCTGTCTCGTAGTTATCCTCAATCACAAGCTCTGCGCCTACGGTTATTTCACCCGTCACCACAGGCTTTTTGCTAATGATTTTTTTCAGGCGTGCGCGAGGACCGCCTAGCAGGAAAACCACCGGATCCATCTCCGGCATCTTCAGAACTTTACCGATTTTGCATACGGTGCCATATGGATAAAAATCCCTAAGACGATTGGCTTCCGAATCGGGGGATTTCGTCGGAATGGCAAGGACGCAGGAATGGGAGTTATAGAGTTCCTCAGCAATCTTGACGTCATTTTCATTAGTGAGAGGCACCGGCACAGGCATACCGGGAAAAGCCACTACATTGCGGAGAGGGAGGATGGGAATCTCTTTCCCGAAATTGAATGTCTTTGCATCCTCATCGGTAGGAAATTCTGCTATGATTGAGCCGCTGACCTGAATGTCGGGCTTGGGGGAGTTCATAAGTCGATGTTTTATCTTTTGCATACTGCAAAGTTAGGTATTTTTCTTAACATAACAGCTGAATAATTTCCGCATTGTGATTATCTTTGCACAAAAAACCGACCTGTATGAAGGAGAGACTATTCAAATTTAAGGAATTTTCAGTAAAGCACGCTCGTAGTGCAATGAAAGTCGGGATAGACGGGGTGCTAATCGGAGCTTGGACCACAAGTGACGGTGGGCGTATACTTGATGTGGGTACCGGTTGCGGACTGATAGCATTAATGCTTGCCCAACGTAATAGTCAAGCTTTGATTGAAGGCATAGACATTGATCTCAATTCGGTGGAAGAGGCAAGGGAAAATGTGGAGATGTCGCCTTGGAATGACAGAATCAGGATTGATAGAACATCGTTCGACGAAGTATGCCGGAGTAGGGCGATATGCCGGAATGAAAACAAATATGATTTAATCGTAAGCAATCCCCCTTTTTATGATTCCGGTGTAAAAGACCCTTCCACTCCAAGAGAGAGGTCGCGCCATCAAGGAGAGTTGTCGCCTGAGTCGCTAATTGTAAATTCATGCCACTTGCTCCGTCCGGGAGGACGTCTTGCCCTGATTGCCCCGGCTGAAAAGGGGGAGTCGTTGCTTCAATGTGCCCATAGTGCCGATATGATTCCTCATAGACTCTGTTACATAAGGGATCATTCCACGTCGCCGGAAAAACGCATTATGATAGAAATGGTGTATTGCCGGGATATGGAAGCTCCTGTTACTTTTCAGGAAGAGCACTTGGTCATGTTTGAGTTGACAGGAGAGCCAACCTCACACTACCTAACGCTTTGCAAACCGTTTTATCTGCGATTCTGACGTGATGCGGCGGCATAATGAACTGTATGGCTATAAAATGATACAAGAATTAAACTTTTTTGACGTTTAAGTGTCAGATAAGTAAAGAAGTTAAAGGATTAGAATTATGAAACATCAACTGATACTCTCGGGGCTCCTCTTGATGACCACGTCTACGATGCTTGGCCAAAGCTATTTTGACGATGACATCTATTATAATCCCAATAAAGATAAGAGCCAGACTACTGCAACAAAAAAGCAAAAGAAACAATCAAACTATATCGCCAATATGGCGGATATGGATGTTGACTTATATAATCGCCGTGATCAATACTATGTCACTCCAATTGACACAATAGGACGCAGTGTTGAGAACGGTGAGGACTTCGTATATACTCAGCAAATACAGAAATATTATAATCCAACCATAGTGGTAGACAATGCCGATCTTCTTGGCGATGTCCTTGCCAACGCCTATGGCAATGTTGAGATTGTGATCAACGATGCCGGGCTTCCGGTTTTCACACCATATTATTCATACGGCTGGCCTTATTATAATCGTTGGGGCTTTAATGTCGGCAGCTGGGGATGGAATGTCTCGTTCTATGACCCATGGTATGCCTGGAATTGGGGACCGAGCTGGGGCTGGGGCCCTTCATGGGCGTGGGG
>CAMWIF010000302.1 GCA_947174225.1 uncultured Porphyromonadaceae bacterium
TGAATCTTATATTTTCACACTCTAAATCACCGGTTATGAGAGAGTTTAAAGTCACAGCATTGATAAAAGAATGTCAGCCCGACGAATTGCCGGAAGCCGACCGCACACTCATTGAGGCAGCCAAGGAGGCTACACGCCGCTCCTATGCACCCTACTCGAAATTCAACGTCGGGGCAGCCATACGTATGGCAGACGGCAGCATTGTCACCGGCTCCAACCAGGAGAATGCCGCCTATCCTTCGGGGCTATGTGCTGAACGCACTGCCGCTTTTTATGCCTCCTCCGTATATCCGGGTATGGCAATGAAGAAGATTGCCATCGCCGCTTGGACAAAGCTTGACCGTCCTGAAGATCTCCCCTACGAAGAGTATTTCCAGAGTGAGCCTATCAGTCCGTGCGGAGGTTGCAGGCAGGCACTTATAGAATACGAAGCGCTGTATGGACCCATAGAGGTGATTCTTTATGGAAAGGATAAGACTTATGTGCTTCCATCCGTGAAATCTTTGCTGCCACTTTGTTTTACGGAGTTTTAGCTGGTTTAAAGTTTAAGGTTTAGGATTTAAGGTGTTAGGGTAATTTGGAGATTTTGGGAGATGATTAGGTATTTTTTCATTTTAATTTTTGGATTATGAAGAGACGTTCCTTCTTTTATGGTATGGCAGCTTTGTTGCTGACCATAGTATGTTCTATGGGTCTTACTTCCTGTGTGGTGGAAGATGGCGATTTTTGGCCTTTCTCACCTCCTCCGGGTTGGGGGTCGAATTATTTCTATGACAACCGTCTTGAAGGCTCTTGGGAATTGAGCCAGGTCAACTCTTCGGGCGTGCGCGACGACCAGGTGAACTATATGGAGTTCTATGGCGGAGGTCGTGGAAGGTATTACTATTATCTCCGTGGTTATGCCGAATCAGAGAAAATGGGTTATTTCTGCCAGCGTTCAGGCTCGACCACAACCAACTATCAGATAAATATACAGTATGAGAACGGAGAGGCGTCGACTATGGCTTACTGGTTTACCGACAACGAGCGTACGCTTTGGCTGCAATGGAAGTTAAGCGACGGCCAGGTGATGACTTATCTCTATTCACGGGTACCTTACGTGCCCTAAGTGAGAGGTGCATATTGGCTAAGTGGACGATTTTTATTAATTTTGCACAAAAATCAATAAAATCCAACTTAGAATGTCATTAAAATGCGGCATAGTGGGTTTGCCCAACGTGGGTAAATCCACCCTATTCAATTGCCTGAGCAATGCAAAGGCTCAGTCGGCTAATTTCCCTTTCTGCACAATTGAGCCGAATGTGGGGATGATCACAGTGCCTGACGAGCGTCTTAACAAGCTTGTGGAAATGTGCAACCCTCGAAGCGTGGTGCCAGCCACAGTGGAGATTGTGGATATAGCCGGACTTGTGAAGGGCGCTTCCAAAGGTGAGGGATTGGGAAATAAGTTCCTTGCCAACATACGCGAGACAGATGCCATACTCCATGTACTCCGTTGCTTCGACGACGATAACATCACCCATGTAGACGGCTCAGTAGACCCCGTGCGCGATATGGAGATCATCAATTATGAACTTCAACTCAAAGACCTTGAGACAGTGGACGCTCGTCTGGCCAAAACACTTAAAGCAGCCCAGACCGGGGGTGACAAGACAGCACGTATGCAAGCCGACGTGCTCCAAGCCTACAAGGAGGCTTTGGAGGCAGGTAAACCGGCACGCAGTGTGAAGTTTGAGACCAAGGATGAACAGCGTTTTGCCCGTGATCTCTTTCTCCTGACCAACAAGCCGGTGCTTTATGTGTGCAACGTGGATGATGCTTCGGCTGTGACAGGCAACAAGTATGTGGAACAGGTAAAGGAGGCTCTAAAGGATGATGATGCCGGAATTATGATTGTCGCCGCCGCCACGGAGAGCGACATAGCCGAGCTGGAGACAGCTGAGGAGCGTGCTGAGTTTCTTGAGGAAATCGGTCTTACGGAGAGCGGGGTGAGCCGCCTTATCAGGGCTGCCTACAATTTGCTTGACCTTCAGACCTACTTCACAGCCGGACCTGACGAAGTGAGAGCGTGGACATTCCTACGTGGCACCAAGGCTCCTCAGGCTGCCGGAATCATCCATACCGACTTTGAGAAGGGCTTCATACGCGCTGAAGTAATCAAGTATGACGATTTTGTAAGTCTCGGTTCAGAGAACGCAGTGAAGGATGCCGGCAAGATGTCGGTGGAGGGTAAGGATTATGTGGTCAAAGACGGCGACATAATGCACTTCCGCTTCAATGTCTAACTTACAGCCAGGCATATACCTCCGACAGCACCTATAGCCGTCTCGTATGGATAGGTGGTCTTCGAAGTGCCTCCGAAATTACCTGTAGCCGATTTAAACGATAGCTAAATTCACACTGTTTCGATTTTTTTCGAGGCGGTGTGAATTTTTTTGCATTTTCTTGTCACAAATTCCGAAGTTGTGTGTCATTTATACAGAAAGCCTCTCCAACGCCTCTAACTCCATAAAAGGATAGAAGTTTACGATGGAAACCTCTTTAGAGGACGGGAGCTTTCACCATTATAAACATCTTTTACCTAACTGACCACAATGAAAACAACAGAAAGCAATCTCTCATCGTATCTGCTACTTCTCCTCACGGTGTTTACTTCGATGGCAGCGGGAGCTGTTATGATGTTGGCGATAACTCAATACAACTGACAAACTAACACACACATCATCATATGAAATCATCGATCTCTTTAGCGCCCCTTAAGGCTCTGCTATTAGTGATAGCACTTATGGCTCTCACCATCGCTCCGGGTTGCATAATCGCAGCCAATAAAAAGAATGAAAAGAAAGTAGAGAAGACCTACTCCATATCGGAGTTTTCAGCCATCTCCGCCTCAGCCGGTATAAAGGTAATCTATACTCAGGGAAAATCTACCGGCATAGCCAAAGTGACCACTACGGAAAGTGGTGAGAAATATCTCGTGGTTGAAGTTAAAAGCGGATGTCTAAAACTCTACTACGATTCCAAGAGGAGGGCTGTGAATATCAACGGTCCTACGGTTGTGACAGTGCAAAGTCCTACACTGAGAGCTGTAGATCTGTCATCTGCTGCCAGTCTGCAAGCAAACGGAGTTATCAATCAAAGCGCAATGATCGAGTTCAATCTCTCTTCAGCAGCCAATGTCAATGTCAATACAATCAACTGCGATAATCTTCAAGCAGATCTCTCCAGTTCCGCATCACTTTCGGTGAATAATTTTAGCGGCACTAATCTTACACTTGTAGGGTCGAGCGCATCTTCAGCTTCGTTTGATAAGGTGACTTGTAAGAGAGGCGCGTGGTTGCATACATCGAGTGCTGCCGGTATGTCGATTAATAAAATTACAGGGGAGACTCTAAGTGGAGAGGCAAGCAGCGGTTCGCGCATTACAGTGGATAATATCAATTGTAAGAATGTTGACGGAGATGCTTCAAGCGGAGCAAGTGTGAATCTGAGCGGTAAATGTACTATGCTGAAGAAAGAAAGCTCATCAGGAGGAAGTGTTAACACCAAGAACCTTTCGCATAGTGTATTATCAGATAATACCAAGTCGTATGACAATGTATCCTACTATACAGCTGATGCCAAGGCTGCGCAGGAGGCAGGACGTATTGCACAGGAAGAAGGTCGTAAGGCACAGGAGGCAGGACGTATTGCACAGGAAGAAGGTCGTAAGGCACAGGAAGAAGCCTACAAGGCTCGTGAAGAAG
>CAMWIF010000303.1 GCA_947174225.1 uncultured Porphyromonadaceae bacterium
TTCAGACAGTCTAGGTGACTCCGTAGGTACTCCAGCTTCATCGAAACCAAGCATACCAAGGCGAGTCGTCACACCCTGTCTGAGTTTATTTCGAGCTTCTGTTGCGAAGCGTTTCAGTTTAGTCGTATTCATCACTTCTTGACCTTTACATATCTTAGACCCTTAGTTCCACCATTTTCGGTAGTCAGTATTTTCAAATAACCTGCATTAACCAATGGTTGTATATATTTTTTACGATGACGAGTTTGGTTTGTCACTCCAACTCTATCAAGAATCTCTTGAGCGGATCTTGGGACAGAACAAAAATTTACTATATCCTTTTCTTTGTTGGAAATGGGAGATCTTTTAACAAATGATAGTTCATTTGCTAGTTCTTGTTTATCATTTGCTAGTTCATTTGTACTATTTGGCAGTTCATTTGTACCATTTACTAGTTCATTTGTTAGTTCATTCTGATTTACTAGTTCATCTTCGTAATTACATGACGAAACTTCCGGATCAACTTTTCTCGGAATGGTAATGACAAATTCCTTTGTTTGTTCATCATTCTTGAATTTAATGTCGAGTCCCTCGTCTATTGCACGCAAAATGCCCGTTCCTGCCCCCGAATATGGTAGCAGGAAGTTGGCATGATAGAACAGTTGTTCGTTGCGAGGCATTGATGTTCCATTCTCTATGTCTCCGATAGCCAAACCACGAGGTAGGTTACCGGGACTGTGAATCTCAATCCTATCATCAAGTATAAAGATACGGATAGGGGCAGGACGCACAAGCGACCTATGAATCAGCGCATTCATCACCAACTCTGACAAGGCGATGTCCGACACCTCCAATACACCCTGAGTATTAAACTCCTTTCCAGGTTGAACATATCTCAGATTCCTTCGGAAGAATGCCATTATCGTATCATATTGATGCCGTAGATTACCTTCCATATCAGCGTCATTGACCCTATCACGGAATCGACTTCCTCCGATACTGGTGCCATAGAAAGAAATGCATTTTGCCGTTAAGGTAGGTCTGACCAACTGTGGAGCTTGCCCAAACAATAGCAGACCAGCCATAGTCAGTCTTCCATCGGGACGCATAAAGCGAAGATTGGTCAACAACCTATCCAATGTGATGTTACGGGAAATGGCAGCTATTATCTCATCAAGAGTCTTCGCATCATAGTCGGATGGCTTTATACCTTTCTTACGCAAAGGATTCTCAAAGCGTTTAAGAAGATACTCTTTGAAGGTGTCAAGATCCAAATCTTCTATGGTTGTGTCTACAGCTGAAATCTCAGGAATGAAGGTGCCACATTCCTCCATCATTTCAGCAATCTCGTTGTTATCGACAATCCGACGCTTGTCAGAGCCTTGCTTTGCCCAGATTATACCCTTGTTATCTTTATAAGGCTTATTGATTCCCTCCTTAATAGTCACAACAATGATATGACCACCGTCTACCGATACAGAATCTGTCTCAATTCCGATACGAGGATCAACATTCTGAGTCGCGATATTCGATAATTTTTGATTGGTATCCTGCATCTCTTCATAACTCAGAGGATTCATACCCCCGGTCTTATCTCGTACACCGATGATAAGACTACCTCCACGGGAATTGCTGAATGCAACCATCTCCGCACCGATACTATAATTATCATCAATGCGTTCCTTAAATTGCACACGCGACACTTCCGAATGTCTGATTATGTTTTCGAGTTCTCCTACAGTCATAATTCCTCTTATGATATGATGATGACAGACTCTCCTTTATCAATATGTTCCATAAGTTGCTTACGCAGTCCTTCAAGATAGCTGTCGACATCAGCAGCAGAACCAAGAGGTGTGGCACGTTTGGTCTTCAAGGTTATTGATAACGGTTCTTTGACCTCATCAGACTTATCATCACCGTACCCATAATCCTTTCCACCACCCTTTTCTTTATCCTTTTCCTCAAGTTTTCGCTTATTGACGATAGCAGTAATCTTGGCAGCCTCGTCCTTGAAGTAAGAGTCCGTGTTGGCGTTGTTCTGGAGTACAAGGATATTGTCAGACATACAACGAATCTTAATCACCTCTTTCACATCTTTAAGAACGGAAGGATCAACTTCCTGTTCGGAAGCTGCTTTCAAAAGCTCTGCATAGGTCTCATTATACGCCTTGTCAATAGCCAAACGTTTCTCTTTGCGCACTTCGTCAAGGGCTGTATCTACAGCTTTACAAGCCTTGACATAATCACGGATACGTATCGGCCAGAACGCCTTTTCAAGCGAGGTGAGCATTTCCACTTTTGAGTTCATCTCCGGATTGCCGGACAGGAATGTGAAGTTGTCGGTATTCTTCTTTGCATAGCCTACCAAGTCACGGAATTGACCGATCTGGTCATGTGTGAACTGAACCACTTCCCGAACCTTATCCATCATACTCTTAGCCTTGTCTTTCTCATCTATGATAAGCTTAAAGAAAGTCTCCGGATCACGTTGCTTAACCCATTTCTCCATCAATTCCACAACGTCAGCCACCGGACGCAAGAAAGGATACGAGCCAAAATCTATGAGCAGTTTATTATAGGCGGAAATCATACCTCGAAGTCCTTTGGGATTCTCCTCCTTGGCTACAATACGGAACAACTGGGTGCTGTCAGTCACTCCGAGCGATGCACTTGGTCCAAATATATATTTCCACGCCTCGTTAAAACCGTGGAGAAGCTCTTTAGAGATAGCTACACCCTCACGCACAGTGAATTTATTAGTTTCATTCACTAAGCGAGCTGCCACAGTCTGAACGTCTACATTGCGGTCGTTTCCGTAGGCATAATCGCGCAGATGACGACGCACAAGCTCATTGACCACATATAGTGTGGGGATACTGTCCCAACCGTAGGGAGGTTTGGAAAATTTAGCCACCACATCACTTACATTCACATCACCATATTGGCGACCAAGATAGGTGTTGACCTCCTTCTCCGCTTCTGTGGGAACGGCATTCAAATCCTCATACTCTCCCGGCTGAATCGGACGACCTATAGCCGCACGGAGATCAGCGGTGTTACGGGGTATAGAGATACTGTTAACCAACGAAGCTTTTGTATAGATACCTTCCATATGATGCTTCATGGCTAAACGAAAACGGTTGTCGCCATTAGACATCGTTAGGTCATGATCATCAAGAACCATCTGCCCGCTGACCACAGGACAGGAATCCAGAATCTTCCTTATCTCCGGCTCTATGACCTTTGAGAACACCTCCGCTGCACGTTCCTTGAACTTCTTGCGGATGTCAGCATTCTCAGGACTCGAAGCCGGGGTTTCCATATACTTCTGTTCCTTGCAATACCACGAGAACTGGTTGAGAAGTTTCCTATTCTCCTGCATCATATCGCCCATATAGAACACAAGCCTTCCATCAGGATTACTGAATGCGAACCGATGCACATCATCATAATCTCTGTCAGTATTAAACTCCAAGTGGACTTCGGAACCCGCTCCTCCAAAGATGTCACGCTGCTTTATGATCAGGCGGACTGAGAACGCACGTGTGCCAAACTGCTCCTTGTTTTTAAGACTCTTATAGTAGCGTGTGATGACCTCGTTTATCACTTTCGACTGGTCGTTGTTGTCTACAGTCTGGTTCTTTATAAGGTCAGCTACCTTCATTTCCTCTTCCGAATAGAAAACGAAGGAATCAGGAGATCCTCCTTACCCGGCACCCGACGGATAATATTTTTATCAC
>CAMWIF010000304.1 GCA_947174225.1 uncultured Porphyromonadaceae bacterium
TGATTCCGGAAAGCTTGATAAGAAGTCAGTTAAAAATAATTGCAGTGTTACCCTTACTCCGGGGGGCTACTGCATATTTGAATGGAATTAAATTCCTACGGCAACAAATAAAATCACTGCCACGGCATTGCCGTGGCAGTGATTTTATTTGTTGGTATTTAGAAGACTTCAGAACGGGATAAGTTTATCAATGTTTTCATCCATCCAATTGAATTGTTTAATATAGTTCTTTCTCATCTTTGCTATACTCTCATAGAAGGAAAGTTTCTCATCACCGTTGATCGATTGGGTTATGGGCCACAGATCGCCGTCGTAGATGGCAGATTCGGAGACATAAGAGGCAACCTCGTCAATATAATAAGGTATAGAACTTAGATTTGTTTTGTGGATAGCCCATCTTTCCTTTACTCTGTCTACAAATTCCGGATAAGTGAAGAGATAACCATACCATATAGATTTTCTAAGTTGCCAGCTCTCACAATCCTCACGGAAAGTATCCCAGTCGTAATCCCAAATAGGACCGGCAAATAATTTACCGTTGCGTGCTTTATACATATAGCTTGACTTAGGATGCCAAGGCTCTGTGTTGACAGTCAGCTCTTGGAGCAACCACCAATCAATAAATGAATCGATGTCAAGCAGTGCCTCGATCTCGGAATATGCACTGTGTTTGTCGAGTTTTGATTCCACGTCATTGAAATAGTTACGTACATATTCAAACTGAGCGGGTTGCAATACATCCTCATCGGGATCTTTGAAATTGACGGGTAAATCCAGGATATCGGTTCTGAATTTATTTACCTCATCGAAATATGAGTCTAATTCGAGCAGGTAGCCTCCGGTCAAATTATCGCCAGACACGTCGCTTTCAGACATTTCATCAATATTGACTCTGTTGGGATCAATCTTAATCTGTTCGCATACATAGTAATTGCCTGCAAACTTACCGTTGAATACGAGATCAACAAATTTACCTCTCGGACTCCATGCCAATCCGGACATCCTTCTGCCAATTTCAAGGGCAATTTCATTTCTGATATTAGTTCTGTCCATCCAGTTGGCAAGCAGACACCATCTCTTATGCTTAGGCATACCGAGCACTTCAGATTTCTTATCAAGTTTCACAGCATAAGGTTTCTTGGGATAACCCCAGGTACTGTTGCCGCGTCCTTTCAATTGAGCTTGCTCGTAGATTGCATTATGTTCCCCTGCATTGGCTATCTGGATAGTGCTCTTCTTTACCCAATCTTCCTTGCTCAAGACGGGAGCAGGAGTATTGACATACATTATGGGGAGATTGGAGTAATATGCTATCAGAGAATAATCTTTGCTGGCTCCGTTAAGTGTAGCAGTGATAGTGACAGGATTTGAGAGGTCTAAAGTCTCAGGAGAGTTAGTATCACCGACGGAAATATCCGAATTAGTTTTGAACACAGATGCGAGTGCGGTTGTAGAAGTGCCGTAAGGTAATTTCACATAAAATGTGTTGGCATCACAGCGCGTAGCTTCGATTCCGGCTACGGTAATTTCATAGATTTGCGGACAAGTGTCATAGGCAATTGTCATAAGTGAGGAGGAGAGTTGAATACGGTTGCCACGGCCATCCTTTGTGGTGATTACCAGGGCAACAACTTCTTCTCCTTCCACATCCTGTGCTTCTGCAGAAACAGTAACCGTATACTGACCCATCTTACGGTCACCCTCTTCATTGAGAGAGGGAGCCACATCAATGATGCGGTAATTAGTGGGGAGAGTGACATAAGAGTCTGCAACTCCGGCACGGCTGGTGGCAACTTTATCAAGCTGTATGTTGGCGTCATCGCCTTCGAATACAAAATTTATGAATGCGTTTGAAGGATTAATTCTGAACTCAAAGGTAGCAGTATGTTCTTTACCGGTGATTTCCACATGGTCAGTCAGCAAAATAATGCCTGTAGGATAAGAGACATCCAGATTAAACATAAACACTTCGCCGTTTGCCAAGGTCAGGCTTATTATCCCGGTGTTTTGATCCTCTACAATGGATTGGAGCACATTTGCGGGATTTGCAGAATAGGGAGTTTCAATTGACTCTATAATAGTGTCAGGAGCCTCAGGGGAGTATAGCTGAAACACGTATTTGTCATTTACTATAGCTACTTTCACACATATGCCATGAGTGCCAGAGACACCGTTTTCTTCTGTAGATCCGAGGGCTGATACAGGGTTGTCATTATTATCGGTGACAGTGGTATAGGTGTCGCCATTATCGTAAGAAACAATCCAGTATCCTTCTGAATCTATCTTAACTATAGGAGTCACACCATCCTTGCCATCCTTTCCGTCAGCGCCGTTAACGCCATCAGCACCGTTGGCGCCATCAATACCGTCAACACCGTTGGCACCGTCAACACCGTCTTTACCGTCGGCTCCATCAATACCATTAGTGCCGTCGAGACCTTTTTCACCATTTTTCAGTACTATTTTTGTGCCGTCGGAGAAAGTAACTGAGTATCCTCCGGTTCCTTCTTCTACCGGAGTGACTGTGGTTATAACTTTACCCTCTTTGAAGGCGTCTTGAAGACTCACCACAGCTTCCTCAAGATTAGTGACTCTGTTTTTCAAGGAGTCAATGTCGTCGCCATATGAGCAAGCCGACAGGAAGCACATTATGACTGTAAGCACAGTCAATTTTGTAAAACTTAAATAATTAGATTTGCACATTTTAGTGTTAGCTTAATGATACGGAATAATTCTTAATCAATAGGTTAGTACATTAAATAATATTAGCTTGGGTATTGAAACTACAAGAAGGGATTTAAACCTATAATGAAGATATTTAATCAGTGAATTTTCGGAGCAGAACGTATCTTCATAAATTATGATTAAATGACAGAACAAGTTTAAATAGCTTCTCTGAAGTAATTTACAAAGATAGTGAATTTTGTTGGCTTTTAATCTTTAATTCTATAAGTTTAAAGATATTTAATATTTATTACCAAAGCTATAATCCTTTTCCCTCCCGATTAATAGATTTATTCTTAATCGCTTACATTGTATAAGCAAGTCAATAAAATTAGAGAAGATATGGCAAAGTTGCCATATCTTCTCTATAAGAATTCTATTTAAGGATGCTTTCCTTAATACAAGGCATTTCTTTTTATGCTTTGCCGTCGGAGCCAAGCACGTTGATGATTTTGTGCTTGTAGAGCTTCTCCATCTCGTCGCGAGCCGGACCGAGGTATTTGCGGGGATCGAACTCAGCAGGCTTCTCAGCGAATACCTTGCGTACGGCTGCTGTCATAGCGAGACGGCTGTCGGAGTCGATGTTGATCTTGCAAACGTCCATCTTAGCTGCCTTGCGGAGCTGCTCCTCGGGAATACCGATTGCATCGGGCAATTTGCCACCGTTCTCGTTGATGATCTTAACGTATTCCTGGGGTACTGAAGATGAGCCGTGGAGCACGATGGGGAAGTCAGGAAGTTTCTCCTCAACTTTCTCAAGCACGTCGAATGCCAATGGAGGAGGAACGAGAAGACCTGTCTTCTCGTCGCGGGTGCACTGCTCGGGAGTGAATTTGTAAGCACCGTGAGAAGTACCGATTGAGATAGCGAGGCTGTCGCAACCTGTGCGTTCAACGAAGTCAATAACCTCCTCAGGGTTGGTATAGGTGTGGTGGTCAGCGCTTACCTCATCCTCAACACCTGCAAGCACACCGAGCTCACCTTCTACAGTGA
>CAMWIF010000305.1 GCA_947174225.1 uncultured Porphyromonadaceae bacterium
ATGATGCGAAATCACTGTTCCTCGCCTATGGTAAGCGAACTTTATAACTTCGGCAATCCGGGCGATTGGGCTTTTGACGCGCAGAAGGAGGCTATTGAGTTGCGTTACCGTCTTCTTCCTTATATCTATAGCCTTGCCGGTGACGTGGCTCATCACTCCGGCACTATGATGCGTCCCCTTGTGATGGACTTCGCTCCTGATAAGAAGGCAATTCGCCTTAACGATCAATATATGTTCGGCAAAGCTTTCCTTGTGAAACCTGTGACCGATCCTCTCTACACATATCTTGATTCCGACAAGAAAGGACATACTATCTATCCTGATGTGAAAGCCGGGGCAGCTCCTGTAAATGTATATTTGCCGGAAGGTGGTAAGTGGTATGACTTCTGGAGCAATGAGATTCATGAAGGCGGCAAGGATGTTAAATTTATAGCACCCATCAATAGGATGCCTATTTATGTAAAGGCAGGAAGTATAATTCCTTTTGGTCCCGCTGTGCAATATACCACAGAAAAACCGTGGGATAGTCTTGAACTCAGAGTTTATCCCGGAGAGGATGGTGAATTTGTATTGTATGAAGATGACGGTTCTTCATATAACTACGAGAAGGGTGAATATACAGAGATTCCTATGAAATGGGATGAAGCATCACGTACTCTGACTATCGGTGAACGTCGGGGTTCCTACCCTCAAATGATTCCGGAACGCACGTTTAATGTCGCGGTGATGGAGCCGGGTTCTGAACCCGGGAATAAGGCACCATCTTCATTTGTAAAGTCGGTGAAATATACCGGTGCTCCTGTCTCAATACAGATTTGATTGTTATTATACCATAAATTCGCTGTTCTTTATATTGCTTTCCTACGTTCTGGTAATGGATTTGGATAGTCAATTATTTCAGACGTGTTAAAAGTTACAGGAGAAATGATGAACTTGGCAATTATATACTTATGCTATCTATGTTATGAAGACATAAGTATATAATTGCCAAGTTCTCTTTTGTGAATAATTTAGCTATTCGTAAATGCTGCGTATTGTTCTCAAGTCAGGCGTCGATGGGGCGAAGCTCGCCGGTATATGTATCCATTACGAAGCCCTGCACGTCTATGCCGGTAGGAGGCAGAAGGGGATGGTTGACGATGAGGTTTACAGTATCCTTAACCGACTTATCCAAATCGTCGAATCCTGTCAGCCATTTGTGCAGGTCAATGCCGCAATGCTCCATAACGGCTATATGATCCTCACTCACTCCACGCTCCTTCATAAGATGAAGCATCTCATCGGCATCCATACCTTGCACGCCGCAACCCGTATGGCCTATTACCATAATCTCATTGACCCCAAGCTCATACACTGCCACTAAGATGGAACGCATAGTCGAGTCAAACGGGTCAGTGATAGTGGCTCCGGCATTCTTTATGATCTTGACGTCGCCGTTGTGTATGCCTAAGGCAGCAGGGAGAAGCTCAACAAGACGTGTGTCCATACACGTCACTATGGCAATCTTCTTTTTGGGAAACTTATCCGTGGCGTAACGCTCATACTCCTTGCTCTCCACAAACTTACGGTTGAAATCTTTCAGTTCTTGTATCATTGTGCTTGATGTTAAGTAGTAATATAGTTGCGAATTTAATCAAACTTCTTGATATTCGCAAATGTATTGCTTAACGTTGCACGCGGCCGTTGGCACTTCCCTTGGCAAGTGCCTCAACTTCGGCTGCTGTCACGAGGTTGAAATCGCCGTTGATGGTCTGCTTCAAAGCCGATGCCGCCACGGCAAATTCCAATGCCTCACCCTGTGTCGGCATAGTGAGAAGTCCATGGATCAAACCTCCGGAGAAGCTGTCGCCGCCCCCCACACGGTCTACTATAGGGTTAATGTCATAGCGTTTGCTATGATAGAACTCCTTACCGTTGTAGATCATTGCTTTCCAGCCGTTATGGGTAGCTGAATAAGACTCGCGAAGGGTAGAAGCTACATATTTGAAGCCGAATTCCTTCATCATAGCAGCGAATATCTCCTTGTAGCCTTCGGCATCGGTGTTACCACCTTCCACATCGGCATCAGGTTTAAAGCCAAGGCAAAGCTCTGCGTCCTCCTCATTGCCTATGCACACATCCACATACTTCATAAGCGGACGCATAACGCTTTGTGCCTTCTCTGAGGTCCATAGCTTTTTACGGAAGTTGAGGTCTACGCTCACCGTGACGCCGTGACGTTTTGCGGCTTCACAGGCAAGGCGCGTCAGTTCTGCTGCCTTATCACTGATGGCAGGGGTGATGCCGCTCCAATGAAACCACTGTGCGTCTTTCATTATTGTGTCGAAATCGAAATCCTCCGGATTGGCTTCGGCAATCGCACTGCCGGCACGGTCGTAGATCACTTTCGAAGGACGCATCGAAGCACCGGTCTCGCAATAGTAGATACCTACACGGTTTCCTCCGCGAGCTATGTATTCTGTCTCCACTCCATAGCGGCGCAGTGCATTGACCGCCGCCTGACCTATTTCGTGGGTGGGCAATTTACTTACAAAGTAGGCTTTATGTCCATAGTTGGCGCAGCTCACGGCTACGTTTGCCTCACCGCCGCCCCAGATAACCTCAAAATTGTCTACCTGAAGAAAGCGCTTGAAGCCGGAGGGAGATAAGCGGAGCATTATCTCTCCTAAAGTCACGATTTTGCTCATTGCAAATATTCTGTAATCTTGTTGGGTAATATTATTCTGTTTTCTGTAGTCTGTCGGATTGTGCAGCTACCATAGCTTTCTGGTTGCGGATGATGAGCACACGGTTCCATATTGCCATAACGAGGGTAAGCGCTATGAGTGCGCCGGCACCTATCCATTTCCAGGAATAGCTGCATTTGTAGATTATCCACGCCAGCGGACTGGATGCGAAGTCGAGGCTTCCACCCTCAAATCCGGCAGGTATCGCTACAGCGGCATCACCGGTGGTGGCGTAGACATCCTGTGCGGCGAGATCGAATGCCGGAGCAAGTGATGTCACTAAGTATAGGCCGATGGTAAGTGTCACCAGACCCACGATGAATGTCTTCACCACGTTTCCCTTAGTATAGGGGAGCACAAGCGGGAAGAGATAGAACATACCTGCAAGCGACGCAAGGGGCAGGAACTGGTTGCCCGGAAGAATCACAGCTAAAAGCAGCGTTACCGGTATCAGTAGGATTGACACTACAAGAGTAGTGGGGTGTCCGATTACAAGTGCAGGGCTCATACCGATGTTTAGACCGTCGGCACCCTTGAATTTACGGGCTATGAGCTGACGGGTGGCATCTGAAATCGGTTTCAATCCCTCGATGAAGAGCACTGTCACGCGGGGAATCAATTCCATCACGGCTCCCATCTTTATGCCGAGTCCGAGAATGTAGGGGATCTTATCGACTATCTCACCCCAGGAATTACAGGTGAGGCAGCCTATGCCGATACCCACTACTATACCCAAGAACAATGGCTCTCCCAAGAGTCCGAATTTCTTCTTCATACCCTCCGCGTCTATCTCCAGACGGTTCATACCAGGAATCTTGTCAAGGAGCCAGTTTATACCTATGGCATATGGCACGAAACCGGCGCAGAAGGGCTGAGGAATGGATATGCCGTCCATATCTTTGTAGAAGTTCTGAAATTTACGGGCAGTCATATCGGCTATAACCAGGGTGATGATGTAGCACGTTATAGCGGCAAAGAAACCCCACG
>CAMWIF010000306.1 GCA_947174225.1 uncultured Porphyromonadaceae bacterium
CTCAACTGCACTCTTATATTTAGTTTTATATTCCTGCAATATAGCTACCGTGGAATCAGTGGAGCCATCATCCCTTATGAGCAGATGCACATTGACATCTACCTGCTGAAAAATACTGTCCAATTGTTCGACAAGATACTTCTCTCCATTATACGTCGACATTAATACAACAACAGATACCATAACTATTTAAAGATAAAATAAGTCAGTCTACTAATGCACTTTCAACCACGGCATAAAGAAGTGGCGATAAAGATCGCTTCTTTCCGGAAGATTCTCAGGATAAAAAATCGACACATAAGGTAGCCATCTGGCTTTCATAGAATTGAGGTAATACGCTTGCGACAATAGGAATAATGAAATGAAAACAATCTTCAGCCATAGCTTAATCTGTGGCAACGAGAGCAGATTGGCTACAGCCACAGTTACAAACAGTGCGGTGTAGTTGGTGAATCGTGCAAATACCACAGGAATGGCAAAAGTACCCATACACAATAGTATTTGCAGCAAAAGGAATTGTCGGAAATTGGATTGGACATGAGCTATATGATAACCTATCAACACTAATATGGCAGGGAATGCACTCTTCAACAATTCAGCTAATCGCCAATTTATAGTAAGTTCCTTTGCACCTTCTACGTACATGGTGATTCGTCCCGAAATAGCAACTATATTCAACCATTCATTTAATTGCTCCACTAACGGGGTTATAGCAAGACTACAAATACACAATATATAGAAGTAGACATTAGCTTTCAGCCACTTTACAAAGGGGAAAAACCAAATTATTATGGCAGAATAATGGAAGAATATAGAGAATAATGAAAACAAATAATACTTTACCCACTTCTTCTCCTGAAGATTTTTATAATTCAATAAGAAGATGCCTACGGCAGCACTCTCTCTCATCACCTCCAATGAGAAATAGAGCCACTGGAAAATTATATAAAATACTACTCCTGTAAAAATATTGCGACAATAGCGATAAATGAATACGAAAATCGAACCCGTGGTGATGGCTGACATTACAACCTGAACCGGCCAAAATTCAGAAGAGAACAATTTACATACTGCGCACACGAACATAAACCCGGGTTCAAATCGGGTCTTTGTACGGAAATTACCCAAGAAGAGGTCTTCCAAACTCGGTAAGTGCCTGAACGCCTGCATATACATGATGGTATCAATACCTACCTTATAACGGAAGCCTATCAAGAGAATCATATATACACATAAAGCTATATAGTATCCCTTACGCAATGAGGAGGGAATCTTGTCGTTAAAAAATATTCCGATAAGGGCTGCTATCAATGCTATTAAATAAACCATCAGTGCAGGGATTGTAATTGTTAAACGTCTATGCCTCTTCTACTTTTACCAATTTATGCTTTAACTCTTTCTCTGTGGCTATAAGCCATATCACACAACTGATCATCTGGGAAATAACCACAGCCCAAACCACAA
This sequence comes from uncultured Porphyromonadaceae bacterium, assembly GCA_947174225.1. GTDB lineage: Bacteria > Bacteroidota > Bacteroidia > Bacteroidales > Muribaculaceae > Lepagella. The sequence continues at coordinate 1,465 of CAMWIF010000306.1, forward strand.
AATCCGAATTAATGAACGCTGCGCCTATAAGGAGGGCGATTATTATGACAGATTTTATTGTTTCAAGATAAAGCACACGTTTAGTAGTGCCTAAGGTCTTCAGAATTGTACGGCATAAGATCTGTAAGGTAGTCGGGAGCATACCAAGGGAAAGAATCTGAAAAATGAAGGCGCCCCCCAACCACTGGTCGCCTAAAACCAAACTGATAATTGGACGCGCAAATAATATACACAACACGCTCAAAGCTATTAATGCCATAGTCAACAGCTTGAGAAAGCGATAGTAGGTAGCTCTGATATCTTCCACTTTGTCATATTTAGCCAGTATGGGAAATACACTCTGATCCAGGATAGGACCAATTGAACTCTGACAGAAGTTGGTGAGCTTGGAAACTTGGGTATAGTAACCTGTGAACTCAATTGAAGAAATCTTACCGATAATGTTTGTCGATATATTATTGGCAATCGTACTCACGGTGTTTGAGCCAAGCAGACTTATACCAAATGAGAATTGATACTTAAATGATTCTTTGGAGAATGTCAATGCCGGGATAAATCGGTTGTAAGTCTCCATCAGAATAAGGTTACAGAGCGCCTGCACAATCTGCTGCCATATCAACGCCCAATATCCGTAGCCTCTAAGCGCCATCAATATTGCCACAGCCAATGACACAATTCCGCTTATCAGGTTTATAACCGCATAGGTCTTAAATTTGAATTCGCGAAAAATCATTATTCTTTGAACCACTCTGAATGCCTGGATAATGATAGTTAGGCTCAACACCCTCACCACTTCCGTGAGTTGTGGCAGCGAATAGAATTTGGCTATCAGTGGCGCTATGAAATATAAAACGGTGAAAAGAAACAGGCTAACCGCCAAATTATAATAAAACAGCGTGGAATAATCAGTGCGCGTCACGGTAGGTTTTCTGAGCAGTGCCCCTCCCATCTCAGAGTCAACCATCATCTGCGAGAAGGCTATGAAAATAGTTACCAAGCCGATGATAGCATAGTCATCAGGAGTAAGCAACCGGGCAAGTATAACATTCGAGATGAACGTTATGCCTGTGGTGCCTAACTGAGAAACCCCATTCCATATGATAGCAGTTCGGAAACCCATTAATTACAGTCGATGACGGTTAGAAAGTCAATTAATCAAATAAATATCTTTGTCAGCCAAGCAGTCTTCAAAGTATTATATTAGACTTAATTTCATTCACGATATAATGCACATCATCATCCGTCACATACGGGCCCGCCGGCAAACACAGACCCTTGAAAAATAAGCTTTCACTCACTCCGTTCAAATAAGCCGGAGCATCACGATAGACAGGCTGGCAATGCATCGGTTTCCATAACGGACGAGCCTCCACATTTGCTCTGTCTAAAGCCATACGCATTGCCTCAACATTGTTGTTGGGTTGACAATCAGTCACAGGAGTCGCAACCTTATGCACAACACCGGCTGCACCACCGACCGCACCGCTTATCACTCTCTTATATGCATCTTCCTCCCCTTTTACCTTAAGCGACGGATCCAGAGTGATGGCACACAACCAGAAATTGGAATCGTATATCGGGGAGGGATTCTTATGCAAGGTTATACCCTCCACATCAGCAAACAGTTCTGCATACAACGCCTGGACATGGTGGTGGTGAGCTATATGATCTTCAAGAATAGTCATCTGTCCACGCCCTATGCCGGCACATATGTTACTCATCCTATAATTGTAGCCGATAGCCTCGTGCTGATAGTAAGGATACGCCTCACGTGCCTGCGTAGCAAGCCAAAGAATCTTCTTGGCATCCTCCTCATCACGGCATATGAGTGCACCTCCGCCGGATGTGGTGATCATCTTGTTGCCATTGAAAGATAGAACGCCGTATCTACCGAATGTGCCGAGCACACGTCCATCAAAGCGTGAGCCCAACCCCTCGGCAGCATCCTCTACAACAGGGATGTCATACCTGTCGGCTATCTCCATTATCTTGTCTGCCTTATACGGCATGCCATACAATGCCACCGGGATAATGGCTTTCGGTTTTCGTCCGGTTTTGGCTATGCGGTCTTTTATCGCTTCCTCAAGCAGAGAGGGATCAATGTTCCATGTTTCCGGTTCGGAATCAACAAACACAGGAGTGGCACCCACATACTTCACAGGATGGGTTGAGGCGCAGAAGGTGAAAGTCTGCACTATCACCTCGTCGCCGGGACCGACACCAAGAGCTACAAGCGCC
>CAMWIF010000307.1 GCA_947174225.1 uncultured Porphyromonadaceae bacterium
GCACGGTTATAAAGCTCGGCAAATTCACGGGCTTTAAGGAAGGTGGGGAGATTGTTGGCTTGCTCGAAATTAAACTGACCTCGATAGTTTACACGGGCGCGACCTGAGCTTTGTCCACGTTTTGTCTGCACAAGGATAACGCCATTGGCAGCACGTGCTCCGTAGACGGCTGCCGCAGCTGCATCCTTAAGAATCGAGATGCTCTCGATGTCATCCGGGTTGAGGTCGCTGAGACGCATCTCGCCGTCGTTGGTGTTGGTGCCGAGGCGTGGTATGCCGTCAATAACCAAGAGGGGATTGCCTGTATTGCCACGCACACTGATGCGCGACTCTTTGGCGCTTGAGGGGTCGGCACTTGTCATAGTGACACCGAGACCTGACACCTGACCGGCAAGGCTCTGGTCAATGTTCATTGAGGGTATCTTCTGGAGGTCAGTCGCTTTCAACACCTCTACGGAGGAGGTCAACGATGACTTTTTGGCGGTACCGTAGCCGATCACCACCACTTCGCTCATTTCGCTGGCATTAACTTCAAGAGTGATGTTGACTTCGGTTTCCTTAGGAGTGACCTTCACCGATTTGGTGGCATAGCCAACATAGCTTACAGTGAGATGTATTTCTTCGTCGGCAGGCACATTGAGCACGAAACGGCCCTCTATGTCTGTTGCTGTAGCTATCAGACTACCGTCCACTTTCACAGTGGCTCCGGTCAACTCCTCTCCACTTTCGTCTCTCACCTCACCCTTAATCTGACGTGTGGCAGCAAAGGCATTGATTGCTGCCGTCAGCGTCATGGCGATGATTAAAAATCGTTTCATAGAGATAGAGTTAGTAAAATGTTTAATCAATTTTATAGTGTCAGATGCCACCCTTGAGTAGCTTATCAAGCACTTTCAGCTGATAAGAGTAATACTCACTGCTTTTGACATCTGTTGCGCTCTTTGCACAGCGGCTGTAAAGATTACGGATCTTACGCAGTTGACGGGTCATCAGAGGTTGCATCTCTGATGATGACAAGGGAGAGTCGCCGAGAGCGACGCGGAAGAATGAGCGTGCCTCCTCCATATCAGCTGTAGTAGCCGAAAGATCGTGTGAGCAAGCTATTGAAGGCGCTGAATTGAGTGCCATAAAGTTAGCAAACTCAGCTTCAGCATCCAGGCTCTTGTCGCCAATTGTGATTCCGCTGAGTTGGTCGAGACCGGAGCGTTTTGCCAAGGTCGCGATAGCGGTAGACTGGAGGTTAAGCTCAGTATCGTCGAGTGGACGTCCCTTATATGAAGCGTCAAAGACGGCAGCAAACGCATCGTCAAGGAAATCTTCCACCTTATAGCAGTTCTTGGGGTCTGCTGCGCCACCTTTCTTTATTCTGCCGAGCACCACAGGAGATGTGAAGCATCCTATCACACTGCGCTCCACTTTCTCTCTCCAGTTGTTAGGCTCTTCAAATTTTGCCATAAGTTCAGCCGGCTCAAGCCATCCGCATGTGCGCACCTGGTTGAGCAGCCATTCCATAGCTTTCTTTTGGTCGGCTTTGCTCAGATAATTACGTGCTGCGCCATCATTTGCACCTTGGCGCACTTCTTTATAACGTAAACCACCGATATATGGTATAACGTGAGAAACGTGGCGTCCGTATTGGTTGACCACAGATTTATATGTTTTATACAGTTTTTCATATGACTCGCCCGGTTCACCAGCCCAGTCTTCGAAGTTCTGCATAATGATTTTCAGATTGGAGATGGCGAGGTCGCCCGCCTTGATATGGTCGTTGCTCAGGTCTTCAGTCTGGTCTGTCGGGTCAATCAGTCCGAGCACCTGCTGTGCGCCGAATTCATACATCGGGTCGCCGTCATGCTCACGTATCCATTCATTGAGTGTAGGCAGTTCGGCAAACATATCCTCTGCTCCGGGTATCAGGCGGTAGCCCCAGTTGATTGCATGGATGTCATACACTCCTACGGGGGGAGGGGTGAGCCTTACGCCACGCTCATAGTCACCGGGCTGAGCCACGAAGTTGTTGCGGGCATAGTCCATGATAGAGGGAGTAGTGCCATATTTCTGTGTGAATTCCGGATCGCGAAGGTTATCAATGGTGTAAGCATAGCTTGCTCCCATATTGTGCATAAGTCCGAGCACATGTCCCACCTCATGGGCAGTGACATAGGTAAGGGATTCATACATAACAGAGTCGGCAAATACTTTTTCACGTACACGTGGATCTACGGCTCCTGTCTGTGCGAAACGCCAGTCATGTACGAGCTGCACCACATTATGATACCAAATCACATCTCCACCTAAAATCTCACCTGTGCGGGGGTCGACATGTGAGGGACCCATGGCATTGGCTGTAGGTGTGACGCAATAGCGCACACAGTTCACACGGATGTCGTCGGCATCAAAATCGGGATCATCTTTAGGATAATCACGGGCTTCTATCACATTCTTAAATCCGGCAGCCTCGAAACCTTTATTCCAGTATTCGATACCCTCTTTTACGGCAGGTTTCCATTTTTCCGGGAAAGCGGAATCGACGTAGAATATGATTTTCTTTTTGGGCTCTACAAGTGTCCCGGCGAAGTATGCTTCAAGATCCTCTTCTTTAGGCTCTACGCGAAAACGATTGATAATCTGGTAATACTTACTTCCATCAAGATCTGAAGAATAGAGGTTTTTCGCATCGTAGAAGTAGCCTACACGGTTGTCTTGAAGTCTGGGACGCATAGGCTCATCAGGGAGCTGCACGATATAGCGCGACATGGAGACGGTGTAGGGAGAATTGACTTTGTCAGTGGTGTAGACAAGCCGGCTCTCAATCATTATATTCTCCGGGAAAGACTTCACTGCGGTGATGGCGGAACCGTCATCGTAATGCGACCCGTCCACACCTTTGCGACCGCTTAACAACACTGCTATCGGGTTATTATCCTTGATAGGGGTGATAAGGCGCTCATCACCTTTAAAGAAAGAGGTGACATCAATATATGATCTGCCGTTCTCTTTGCATTTTATCTTAAATCCCTTCACTACAGGGTCGATGAAATTCTTATGGAAAGATGCACTGATGGGGTCGTTCTCATCAACCACCGCATTGTCTTGCACTAAGTGCATATATATATTGTAGGGGTCTTTTGAAAACCGGATTACGAGCGGGGTAATGTTCATCTGTCCTGCCACAAGGTCGCTGGTTTCTGAAATGCCGTTTACACGACTCACAAGCATATAAGTGTGGTCGAATACACTGTCAGGTATTGAAAGATACAGAGTGCCATCTTTTTTAAGATAGGCGTCCATCATGCCCTTAAACACTTGGGCATCTTTGATGTCTTTCTTGAAATTTGCACTGTCGGTCTGTTCTTTTGTTTTTGTGGTGTTCGTGGAATCAGATTTTGTCACCTCGACCTTATGCTTTTTCCCGAATAGTCTTGCATCAGCCTGATTGGGATATGTTGCCATTGCTACAAGAACACCTGCGGCAAGAGTCGGGATTAGGTACTTTGGTTTCATAATGGTTGGTAATGGTGTATTGGAATATTAGAATATGCTTGTATAAATAACATATTGCCGATTCGGATTCTGTAAATCACGCAAAATATAAATTATACTTTGCAAAAGTATAGAAAATAATTCATAACACCAACAAAAAATCAATTAAAATAGAGATATTTAGAAATTATTCATTAAATATTCATTCTTGAAATG
>CAMWIF010000308.1 GCA_947174225.1 uncultured Porphyromonadaceae bacterium
GACAGTTTGATATGGAGGGCAACTACCTTGGCAGAATAGGCGACCGTGGACACGGGCCCGGACAATACACCATAGCTCCAAGTGAAGTCTACGTGGATGAACCTGCCGAGCGTATCTACCTCCTCCAACCCGGTACCACAAAGATAATGATGTATGATGCAAAAGACGGCAGCTTCATCCGCAACATCCCCCTTGCCTATAAATTGGAGAAGGGTCGCATACACGTCGATACAGAGAATAAAATCGTCACCGTGGCGGCTGCCCCGTTCAAGTATTCAGGTCATTATGCCGGAATTTGGGTGCAGGACTTCAGAGGACGGCTTAAATCCTCCGTCACCAAGAGACACCTCGCTGTCAATCCCGACTATTCAAATGAAGTGATGGCAGGACTCGCAGCCTCCCCCACCGCCTTTGACTACTCCGTATTCAGCACCGTGACCCGTCCCGACACCCTATACACCTACAGCGACGGAAAGCTGCATCCCTCATTTACCTACACTTGGGACAATAAGAAGCTTCCTGTGCATGAATACCGCTCCACACCCGACTTTTTTGCCCTTGTATTATTGGCTAACCCGAAATATACAAACGCCAAACCAAAGTCGAAGAAAGGAAGCAAAGCCAAGTCAACTACTGTGCCTGACTCAGCCTTTTCCATACCTGCGCTCACACCTCTTGTGGTTGACCGTAAATCTTTACGTGGCAACTTCGCGCATCTGATGCTCGACAACATCGGTCCGGTCATAATCAAGACCAATTGGCTACAGCAGTCCACACCGGAAAACTTCGTTATGACCTTCGTCCCCATGGATTTGGCAGACCTTATAAAGGCTGCTCCTCAAAGTTACGAGGGTATGGATGCCTCAGTGATAAAGTCTATGAACCAGCTCAGAGACAGTATCCATCCTAGAGACAACAACTATGTCATAGTGGGCAAATGGAAGCATCCATCCCAAAGATAGTCATTACGTAAATAGAAGCAATCCTCTAAAAATAATATAGGCAAACGAAAGCAACCGAAAAAATTTTTTAATTTTTTCAAAATACATATGAACCAACTTCAACGTCCCAATGTTATAATATCGTAAATCAGATAATAATAGAAAGATTCAAGATTTACTCGTTTCATGATGTTAGGTTAGTTTGAAAAGTATTATGGAAAACATAAGAAAGCGGTCGATGTGAATCGGCCGCTTTTCTTATTCTCTCTATCAAGATTTAACTGTGGTGTCGCTCTCCAGAATCTCATGCGGAGTCAGTATCTCCAAAGCGCGTGCCCCGCGACGTGTACCCGTAAGGTAAGCAGCACGGTCGTGCTCACCGATAAGACCGTCGGCAACGATCTGACGCACCGCATCCACTGAATGGGGCAAGAAGAACTTCGGGTTATCCTGCTCATAATAGTAGGCGGTCACTCCATAGCTCAACGCCAGCCAGCGTTGCACACTCCTGTTATGGCATATGGCGAAGGTAGGGTTATTGCCTCTGTAGGAAGAGATAAACCTTGCCGTCATACCACGGTAAGCATCCGTAAATATAGCCTTCGTTCCCACCTTATTTTCCGAAAGCACTGCCTCGTGAGCAAGGAATGAGGTGACGTCGGCATCAAGCAATGGCGGCACCTCTCGTTTACCTCTCAATGAAGATTCCACCTCCTTTGCCACACTCGTCATGGTCTGCACAGCCTCAATAGGATATTTACCATAGGCAGTCTCACCCGAAAGCATCATAGCGTCGGCACGCTGATACACCGCATTCGCCACGTCGGAAATCTCCGCACGAGTCGGGCGCGGATGCTCGATCATAGTATGCAGCATCTGGGTAGCCACAATCACCGGTTTATGAGCCTTGATACACTTATTGATGAGCATAGTCTGAATACCCGGTATACGCTCCGGAGCCACCTCAATGCCAAGGTCGCCACGAGCCACCATCACACCATAAGAAGCCTTCAGAATCTCATCAAAATTATCCACACCCTCCTGGTTCTCGATCTTGGAGATAATCTTAGTCTCAGCACCGTAAGAATCCAATATATCCTGCACCTCCTTGATGTCGGCAGCAGAGCGCACAAAAGAATGGGCAATAAAATCCACACCAAGTTCCACGCCATAACCGATATTACGCTTGTCACGCTCAGTCACCGCCGGAAGGTCAATACTGATGCCCGGTAGATTCACGCTCTTACGCGAACCTACACTGCCATCATTATACGCAACGGCAGTCACCACATCCCCGTCAAGGTCAGTGACGCGAAACTCCATCTCCCCGTCGTCGATAAGGAAACGAGAACCCGGATGCAACACAGTCGCAATCCCCGGATAGTTGACACAAATATCCGTATGAGAAGTCTTCCCATCGGGATTACCATGGATCTTCACCACATCACCTGTACTGAAAGCGATAGCCTCCCCAGTATCAGTCACGGTCGTTCTAATCTCCGGACCCTTCGTATCCATCATAATCGCCACCGCCTCATCCGCAGCGCGGGTATTATCCACAATCTTCTTAAAACCGTCATAATCAAGGTGGGCTGAATTCATCCTCACCACATTCACACCGGCTTTAACCAAGCTCTTTATAAAATCCACATCACACCGCTTATCCGAAACGGTAGCCACAATCTTCGTAAATTTCCGCATAACAAAAAACTTTGGGTACACACAAAAACCTCTGACCGCCCCTCCGCACAAACACAAAAAAGCGTCAGACATCTACATATCTAACGCTCCATCCCCCTCAATAGTTGCACCACCCTATGTATAGACCCTCTCCGCCTTCGCTACCGTGATCCCCTCCCGAAGCACTCTCCTACTTGTTAACTTGACTATGATAAGTTCCGATAACCTTATGCATTAATGAATTCTGAAACAGTCATTAATGGAATATCTGAAAATGGAAAATCTTTAGCATTTCGGGTCAAGATTACATCACATTTCATACTCTTAGCTGATTGATACTGCAACATATCTTCGAAATCCGGACAGTCTGATTTTATAGCCTTTTCAATCTGATGTTTATCATTGGGAATTATTTCAAATAATTCCAACATTAGTTGTAAGTTTAATCTTAATGCTGCTTTAGAATACTTACGCATGATATAAGCAGCATTTGCAACTGTCAGATAACTTATGTAGAGATCATAATCCTCACTACGCCTAATCAATTCTCTGATTTGTGATTTGTATTCTTCTCTAATTAAGAAATCGAGAACGATATTAGTGTCAAGAAATATCTTTTTCATTTGCCTAGAAGATATTTCGTTCTCGGATCCTCCATATCAATCATATCCAAAGATATGCTACCAGCCAATTTATCGAAAGCTTTTAGCCTCTTGTCAGCTTTTGGGGAAACTGCTTTTACCCCTTTTTTAGTTGTTTCTGTATGATTAATACTGTAATTTCTTTTCCTGACAGGAGTTATTGAAGCTCCGTCGAAAGCTTTAAGAATTTTCTCTATTAGATGATAGTCTTCTTGTGATTGTAGAACAAGCGTATATTCCATAACATCCACCTTTTTTCTTTATAACGCAAAGATAGTAATTTTTGTTGTGAAGTAGAGAGTAAACCTCAAAAAACAGTACGCTCCTTAATTTTCAAAACAACCAAACTGCAAAAAATAAAACCAGACTGCAAAAAAAGCAAGACCCTATCCAAACTTCGGATAAGATCTTGCACTACCTCTTTCAG
>CAMWIF010000309.1 GCA_947174225.1 uncultured Porphyromonadaceae bacterium
TTCCGTGTTTCGTCGGGCATCTATTGCGTTCAATCTACAGACGGCTTCGCGCCGAAGGAGAATGCTCCGCCTTCAATACCGGGTCTACAGCGGGTGTCTGCTGGTGAGACACCGACTCGTTCCGCGGTCGTCAGACAATTCAATTATTGCGTGGGCTGCTCCCCGAAGGGGCTTCCCTGATTAGGAATCCTTTGACTATATAACGCCGGAGGATCGGCAATGGTTCATTATCAAACATACGGCTTTACAATTCAAATTTTTTTTGTAACTTTGCGGTGTAATTTACTTAAGTGATTTATGCAAGACATCCGCAACATCGCGATTATCGCTCACGTCGACCACGGCAAGACTACCCTGGTGGACAAAATGCTTCTCGCCGGACACCTTTTCCGTGACAACCAGTCGACCGGTGAACTTATCCTTGACAACAACGACCTCGAACGCGAACGAGGCATAACTATTCTCTCCAAAAACGTATCGATCAACTATAAAGGTACGAAAATAAACATAATCGACACTCCGGGACACGCCGACTTCGGCGGTGAGGTGGAGCGTGTGCTCAATATGGCTGACGGATGTCTGCTCCTTGTCGATGCGTTTGAAGGTCCGATGCCTCAGACTCGCTTTGTGCTTCAGAAGGCTATACAGATGGGGCTGAAGCCGGTGGTGGTGATCAATAAGGTTGATAAGCCCAACTGCCGCCCCGACGAGGTTAACGAGATGGTGTTTGACCTTATGTTTAACCTCAACGCAACTGAAGACCAGCTCGATTTCCCGACAATATACGGCTCGGCTAAGAATAACTGGATGTCTACCGACTGGCGCGAGCCTAAGGAGGACATCACAGCCGTGCTCGATGCCATAATCAAGTATATCCCGGCTCCGCAGCAGATAGAGGGTGACCCGCAGATGCTCATCACCAGTCTTGACTACAGCAGCTATGTGGGTCGTATCGCTGTAGGTCGTGTGCATCGCGGTACACTCCGTGAGGGTATGGACATAGCACTCTGCAAGAAAGACGGCACTTTCAAGAAACAGCGCATCAAGGAGCTGCATACATTCGAGGGTATGGGTCGAAAGAAGGTGAGCGAGGTAAGCTCAGGCGACATCTGTGCCATCGTGGGTCTTGAGGACTTCGAGATCGGTGATACCATATCCGATGTTGAGAATCCTGAGCCGCTGCCGCGTATCGCCATTGATGAGCCAACTATGTCTATGACCTTCACCATCAACGATTCCCCCTTCTTCGGAAAGGATGGTAAGTATGTGACTTCCCGCCATATAGCCGACCGCCTTGAGCGCGAACTCGACCGCAACCTTGCCCTGCGCGTGCAGAAGGGTGACACTGAGGATAAGTGGACAGTGTTCGGACGCGGTGTGCTTCATCTGTCGATCCTCATCGAGACTATGCGCCGTGAGGGATATGAGCTTCAGGTGGGTCAGCCGCAGGTAATCATCAAAGAAATCGACGGCGTGAAATGTGAGCCGGTCGAGTCTCTTACCATCAACGTGCCGGAGGAATATAGCTCTAAGATGGTGGATATGGTCACACGCCGAAAGGGAGACATCGTGTCGATGGAAACCCAGAACGACCGTGTGAACATTGAATTTGTGATTCCCTCACGCGGTATCATCGGATTGCGTAACAATGTGCTTACAGCCACAGCCGGAGAGGCTATCATGGCTCACCGCTTCCTTGAATACCAGCCTTGGAAGGGTCCGATTGAGCGTCGCACCAACGGTTCGCTCATAGCTATGGAGGGTGGCACGGCTTATGCCTATGCCATCGACAAGCTCCAGGATCGCGGTCGCTTCTTCATCTTCCCACAGGAGGAGGTATATGCCGGACAAGTAGTAGGGGAGAACGCCAAGGACAACGACATCGTGGTGAACGTAACCAAGTCGAAGAAACTCACCAACATGCGTGCCTCCGGTGCCGACGATAAGGCAAGGATTGTGCCCCCGGTGGTGTTCTCGCTTGAGGAAGCCCTTGAATATATAAAGGAGGATGAGTATGTGGAGGTTACACCGAATCATATCCGTCTCCGCAAGATCATACTTGACGAGAACGAGCGTAAGCGTGCCAACCGCTCATAAACATAGCTTATACAATATGTCTTGATTTTGATGAAGACAATGACTCTCAATATACGCGGGCGTCTGCTTGACCTTTCCACACCTAAGGTGATGGGGATCGTCAATGTGACGCCCGACAGTTTTTATGCTTCGGGACGCACTCCTGATCCGGAGGCGGTGGAACGACGTATACTTCAACTGCGTGACGAAGGTGCCGACATTGTTGACATCGGGGGATGTTCCACACGTCCCGGTGCCGAGGACGTGACACCTGAAGAGGAATACTCACGGTTGTCTGTGGCGTTGGAGGCGATAAACCGTCTTTGGCATGAGGTGCCGGTGAGTGTGGATACCTACCGTGCCGACGTGGCACGCAGATGTGTGGAGGAATGGGGTGTGGATATAATCAATGACGTAGGCGGCGGCACTCTCGATCCGGATATGTGGAAGACAGTGGCAGAGCTGCGCGTGGCATATGTTCTTATGCATATGCGTGGCACTCCCTCCACAATGCAGACTTTCACGGATTATGACGACGTAACTGCCGAGGTGATTACAGATCTCTCGCGTAAGGTATACGAACTGCGTGGACTTGGGGTGAACGACATAATCATCGACCCCGGTTTCGGATTTGCCAAGACCGTAGAACAGAATTTCATATTGCTTGAGGAACTTGATGAATTCTGCAAAATGGGTATGCCGGTGTTGGCAGGGCTTTCCCGGAAGTCGATGATATGGCGCACGCTTGGCATCACTCCGGAAGAGAGCTTGGAGGGCACAGTGGCTCTCAATGCGATAGCGTTGCAAAAGGGGGCTTCGCTGCTCCGAGCGCATGATGTGAAGGCTGCAAAAGAGGTTGTGAAGCTCCATATGTGTATGGAAAAAGCCCGCAAGGCTATACGTGAATCATAATTCAATAAAAACAGACTTAGATGGTCACCATAGGAATCAAAGATATAATCGACATCCTGATAATATCCCTTTTGCTTTTCTATATTTACAGGATGATGAAAAACAGTGGCACGTTGTCATTGTTTTACGGAGTGCTTGTGTTTTTTGCTATCTGGGTGCTTGCATCGGAGATATTCGACCTTCGTCTTACAGGGTCGATACTCGATAAATTCATGAGTATCGGACTGATTGTGCTTGTGATTATCTTTCAAGACCAGATAAAGCGCTTCCTTATCGACATCGGTTCGCACGGCCAGCTGAGTTATTTCAGGCGTCTATTTAAGCATGAGCGAAGGGAGGATGACAAGGGCCATGCGAGGGTAATGGCAGTGGTATATGCGTGTATGAGCATGAGCAAGTCGAAGACAGGTGCATTGATTGTGTTTCAGCGGAAGATGCCCTTGACCGATTATGAGAAGACAGGCGATATAATCGACGCGAGGGTTAATGTGCGTCTTATAGAGAATATCTTCTTCAAGAACTCCCCCTTGCATGACGGGGCTATGATAATAGCCGACCATAGGATAAAGGCGGCGGGATGTATCCTTCCCGTGAGCCATGATATGCACATACCCAAGGAGCTGGGTTTGCGCCACCGTGCCGCATTGGGTATGAGCCAGGAGACGGATGCGGTATGTGTGATTGTCAGCGAGGAGACGGG
>CAMWIF010000310.1 GCA_947174225.1 uncultured Porphyromonadaceae bacterium
GTTCTGGAACTGGCATGCGAGTCCTACGCTGAGGATGGGAAGGGGTTCGCTGCCTATTTCCTCGCTGAGGAGGAAGTATTCATAGAAACCGAGACCGTAGCTCTGGAAATAGTCGGGGAAGAAACGGTAACGGAAAGTATAGTGCCAGCGGTTCTCATTTACGGGACGGTTCTCTACGGGACCGACGGTATTTTTCCACTGGTAACGTGTATCCATGTCTGTACCCTCTACGATACAGCCACCGGGGAAACGGAATACACCCGGTTTCAGTGCTGCGAGTTTCTGCACAAGGTCGGCACGCAGACCGTTCTCACGTCCTTTCCAAGTGTCGGCAGGGAAAAGGGAGACGTGCTCAAGGTCAACGGTAGTCTCCGGCTTGCAGAGGAAGATGCGGAGCTTGCCTTTCACTACAGTCTCGGAGGGCTTAAGTGTTACCTTATACTGCTTCCATTCGCTCCCTTTAACTTCAAATTCCTTTGAGCACTTGTCTTGACCTTCGCCCATTGTGGCTGGGTCTTCAAGCTCTACACGCACTTTTGAGGTGCCGCCGTCCGGCACTCGTGCCCATACTGAGAAGTTATAGTCCTTATCCTTCTCGAAGCTGACTCCGAAGAAGCCTTCGTTGTCCAGACCGGTCCATTTGTCGGTATGTCCGGCAGGGGAGAGGCGCACGTAGTTAGGGTTCTTGTCAAACGGACCATCATTGCGTACCTCAACCTTTCCGAAGGCGTTCCAGCCCTGGAGAGGAGTCGGGAAGTCGAAAGAACGGTTCTTGATTTTCTCTGCATAGAGACCTCCGTCGGCGGCATAGTTGATGTCTTCGAAGAAGAGTCCATACATGGTGGAGGGTATTGGGGCGCCCTTTGCATTAGGCTCGACCACCAACTTGTTGACGGCTGCACCTGCGGATGCAAGACAGCCTACAGCTAAGATTGCTGATAGAAGTTGTTTTTTCATGATGGGGTTATATCGAGTTTTTCGGTTACAATGATGCAAAATTACACAAAATATTTCTTATGTATAGTGGATAAATGGTGTAAAAAGGGGGACAAATATACATTTTATATGATTTTTGATAGTTTTGGAATGGCTGACCATGAGAAGAGGTGGAGCAACCCCTGTGCGGAGATAGGGAACGGGGCTGGGAGCAGCCCTGCGAGGTGAGCGAGCTGACCGATGACGTGGCTCGGCTCAGCCACTTTCCTTACCTCTTCCATACTCATTGAACGGTCGCGTTTCGAGAGACGTTGCCCCGCGTCGTTACATATAAGTGGCACGTGGGCAAATTCAGGCACAGGTAATCCCAACAGGCGGTAAAGGTATATTTGCTGGGCAGATGAGAGGAGTAGGTCACTTCCACGCACCACTTCCGTTATGCCCATACGAGCATCATCCACTACTACTGCCAACTGATAAGCCCACGCTCCGTCGGCACGGCGTAGGATGAAGTCACCGCAATGCTCGGCAAGGTTTACCGCCTGCGGACCGTAAAGACGGTCGGTAAAATGGATAGTTTCATCGGGAACGATAAGGCGTGTCGCGCGCTCGGATTTTCCCTCGGGTGGAGTTGTAAGCGTTCCTCCAAGTTCAAGCGGACGGCATTTACCGGAATAGACCACCCTTCCGTCGCTCTCGTGGGGCGCTTGGGTAGCCATTATGTCGGCACGTGTGCAGTAGCAGGGATATGTCAGTCCTGTCTCTTTAAGCTTACGCAGAGCCTCCTCGTATATTTCTCCGCTCAGGCTTTGGCGATAGGGTGGGTTGGGACCGGAATCATCGAGTCCACCCTCATCCCAATCGAGACCGAGCCAGTGGAGATCATCCTCGATAAGCCGGGCATATTCGAGGCGTGAGCGTTGCGGGTCAAGGTCTTCAATGCGCAGCACCCATTTGCCATCCTGTTTCTTGACAGAGAGCCAAGATATGAGAGCCGCAAACACATTACCGAGGTGCATACGTCCCGTCGGCGAAGGTGCAAATCGTCCTTTCACTACTGTAGTCGGCGATTTGGTGATAATCTTATCATCTGTTTTCATACCGCGAAGTTAGCAAAAAAGCGGGACACACAAAACCGTGTGTCCCGCGTTGGATATGTATTTAGGGCTTATATGTTAATTCAGTTGTCCCTATTTAAGAAACTCAAGGTTTATCTTATTTTACGATAACCTTAGTAGCAGTCTTGCCCTGACGCTTGATGTAGAGACCGTTTGTGGGGTTAGCCACGCGGATACCCTGCATATTGTAGTATTCTACAGGAGCGTTCTCATCAACTGCGATGTTAGCGACACCGGTAGATTCGTCGCCAAGGTAGTAGAGAGCGAAGCTCTTGAACGCGAAGCGGTTCTGCTGTTCAGGATCAATTGTCTTCTCCATCTTAATAGAGAGCTTGCCATCCTCACCTACAGTAAATTCAGCAGTCTCAACATTGTGAGCCATAGAATCCTGTGCGGAAGCATACCAAAGATCGCTTTCTTCATATTCATAAGGTTTACCCTCAGCGTCATTGAATTTAATTACAAGAGGAGTGTTGTTTTGGTTAACAACGCGGTATTCAGCCTTATAGTTACCTGCGGGCATACCCTCAACATCCTGAGAAACAACGTCAGTACCGGCTACCGCACCGTCAGCACCATCATTCTGGCACCAAGCATAGGTAGTCTTGTTGCTCCACTCACCATGACCGAACCATCCACCGTCGGGTAAAACGATCTCAGCAGGTTCGCCGTTCTTGATATATGTCCAAGAAGAGATATTATTGTTGGCATTTACCTCAATCTGACCTGCTTTGAGGAAGAAAGAAGCCTCTACAGGATTCTCAGGAGTGGCAGCCTCAAGAGCCTTGATCATATCTTCACGACTGATGATTTCCCAAGCTGACTTATCTCCATCAGTTGCTTCGCTTTGTTTCACAGTGTAGAGAATAGTCTCACACATGTTAAGGCTTGCAAGCCATTCGTCAGTAAGGTAGTCTTTCTCTTCGTTAATAGTAAGGTATGCACCACCTACCTTGATGTTATAATATTCACCGGCTTCTTCGAGATAAACGGGTACAGATGAACCTCCATCCATATAGTATTCACCATTTTCCGGTTTAATATAGCCATAACGAGATTTAAGTTGATAAGCAACATCAGTAGAGTTGGCATCCGGATTAATGAGGAGATGAGAGTTCTCGCAGGTGAGGAAGGTACCCATTACTTCAGAAGAAACGCCTTCGAGTGTAATCGACTCGTAACGCTCAGTGCCATCTACAGCTTTAACTTTGACATAGATAGCCACATCAGCTCCCTTGCGTGTGATGTCAATATTTACCAATGCACCTTCCATTTCAGCTACAAAGGTATCCCAATTAAAGTCTGACTTAAGAGTCTTTCCGTCATTATAAGCAGTGCCCCAACCATAAGCGTCAGCTCTTAAAACGAGGTACTCTGAATAACCCTCTTCACCAAAAGGTATACCGTTGGTAATTACAAGAATCCAGTTATCCCAGTTTTTAGCTTCTTCACAATGGTAGTTGTAGAATTCGTAGTGGACAGAGCCATCACCAGTTACGTCAATCGCTTTGGAACGGGCATCAAAGAACGGTGTGGTGTTGTCTTCCTTGCCAAGAACCTCCCACTTGTCGATACTTGGGGTGTCAGCAGTCACTTCGAAAGCACAGGGATA
>CAMWIF010000311.1 GCA_947174225.1 uncultured Porphyromonadaceae bacterium
ATGGCATAGTAGAGGTTCTCATCTTGATTGCTTGGGAAATAGACGAAAAGATAGGAATCGTAGTTCTCCGGAGCCTTGGCTTTGGCAAGACCGAGCGCAGGAGCTACCATAGCCCCGGCAAGCAGACCGATTTTCAGATAAGATTTAAGTGTCATGATACTTCGTTAAGGTTTTGCCGACAATGGCAACCATTCGTAGGCGCAAATGCCGGCAAGGTTAGCTAATTAAACGCAAAATTAAATAAATTCCCGCAATTATTCACCCCCTTAATAAAAAAACCACGATTTTTTCTCTGCCAGACCCGGTTTTTTACTTCTCCTCAATCCTCAACCAATCTTACACTTACCACTTCTGTAGATATTTCACCCAAGACACCGCATTTACCGCATACGCCCGTCTGAATTTTTATGAAATCAATCTCTGATAGATTGGCAGCCGAGCCATCAGAATTCATAGCATCCGAAATATGAAACCGATTGTCGTTGCTTCCGGTATTATCGACATAGCCCCATTCCAAAGGATAAGTGTACCACTGGCCAAATTCGTTACGTCCGGAATTATCCGCAAGCCGCGTACCTCTCAGTGTGTAGGAATCCTCCCCTATCCAAGAGGGATAATAGTAGGGCTGCTTATGAAATGATGCCAAATAGTCTATCTCACCCTCCTCTCCGAGACTGTCCTTCCACTTCACGGACATACCCGGCACATCGGGTCGATAGTATGTCACAGCATAATCCTTTATGGTGGTGGCAGCTTCTGACTCGCTGCCACGAAGTTCATACCATATATCGTCGGGTAAGCCATTACCATTGGCATCCTGCATCACATAGACAATGCCCGGCTCGTTGGAAGAGCCACTTGCATTGGTAAACGCATTACCCTCGATGATAAAATCCCCTATCGGACTGCCAAAACCCACGATCATATAGCCTCCGAAAGCACCGAGGGACACATAAGATTCTGATTTAAGGCGCTCGGTAGCCCATTCGGCAGCCTCCTCAGCCGACATATCACCGGTGGATTCGTTGATGAACTGCCCCGGAGCCGGAGTATATTCATATACAACCAAATCGTAGACAGGTTCAGGGGGATTGACCGGCTCCACATCAATAATAGTGTCATCCCTGTTGCAGGACCAAGAACCTGCAACAGAGATGAGCACAGCAAACAGCTTTAACCAATTTTTCATTATTTCGCTATCTTGATGCTTGCCTTGCCGGCACGCACAACATATACTCCCGCAGGAAGATTAGCTATATCAAATGACGAAGCATCCGTGGCAAGAACCTTGTTGCCGGTGGCATCATATACTACGGCAAAATCCGCTCCGGCAACGCTTACAGTCTTTGAAGCACGGTCGTAATAGATATTAGCATTTGCCACTGAAAGATCCTCTACACCGGAAGTTTCATTCTCAATAACCATCAGCTTATCCATACAGAAGTAATTCGGAGTATTGTCGCCATACTCACCGGAATCTGTTGACTTCAAAGTGAAATACAGTTCATTGACCTCACCAAGCGGAGTCAGATCAACGTAGCTCCAGCCACGGTTGATAGTGAGATTGCCGTTAGCATAGGCAGCCAGATCTACTACAACTTCTCTCTCATCGCCTTTAGGAGATACACCGTGGATTGTGAGCTTAAAACTATCACCATTGGTAAACGCACGTGCGAAGCTGTCGCCATCCTGGATGGCATAGTAAGCATAACTGTTGAGATTCACATAGACACCTACAGCCTCATAGCTCTTTGAAGAATCAAACACCATATCCACAGGACGCTCAGACATATAAGTACTGTAAAAAGCCACAAGATAAGGCATTTCGGCACTAACTACTGGTGCGCCGAAAGAATCGGTCTTGATTGTACCGTCTTCGTTGAGAAGAATACCGCCCTCTGCCATATTGCTGAACTGATAGGTTATGAAATTGTCACGCTTGGCGTTATCGGCGGAATTTGAGGCGGTGAATCCCCACCAGGTATTCCAGTCGCTTATAGAATTATGCACAAAGGTGAAGCACTGGCTTTCGATACTCTCAGCATCGTCGTTGTATGTCTCGGTCCAGGCTCCGGTAGTTTCGTTGAATTTCAATTCTGTAGTAGCTTTTGAGAGGTCCAGAGTAACTAATTTCTGTCCGGAAGCTACACCGGAGCAACAGATGGCACATAGAGCCAATGTCAGTAAATTTCTCATTTCATTTTCAGGTTTTGATAATAAAAAATATCCCGGTCACGTCTGAACAGCAAGAGACGCAATCGGGCAGGAATCAAAACCGTAGAAAACTTCCTTACAAATAATCCGGAATTACTGCTTTGGCAGGGAAGTTGGTGATCTGGTCAGCCCATTACCCGGGGCAATCTCCAATGTACAGCGTAACGGTAGGTCTTCTGACTTATCTCAACCAACCGCGCCTTCCCAACCCCCGAGGGGGCAGTGACATTCTGCAGCTGACGACTGTAAGGATAACTGCGCACATTATCCAAACGAGAATTACAGCAGCGGGTACTGTCGAGGAATCTCACCTCGTTCCCTTTTAATGCTCCTTAAAGCCTTCCCTCCGGAAGACAGAGCAACCATTTCGCTGCAAATTTAGGTATTATTTTTTATTCCACCAAATCCGCACCGAAAATCAAGTGTAAATAGTGCTTTAAACAACATAAAACGCTTAAAAGACGTTACCTATTTTGGTAAGATTTTATAGAAATACTAATGGAAACAATAGTAAGAAGCAAGCAGGAATTATTCCGTCGTTATTTTGTATTTTTAGTCTCTCTCTTCATTATGTCATTCGGTGTGAGCTTGGTCACACGCTCCCTTATGGGCACATCACCCATATCAAGTGTTCCCTATGTATGGAGCCTCCACACCAATCTCTCAATGGGTACCTATATCATTATCCTTAATGCCATACTTATTCTTGCCCAGATACTTATGCTTGGGAAGCAAGGTATAAAGGAGAGCAAGGTGGAGCTGCTTATGCAGATACCGGTGTCGCTCCTTTTTGGTGTATTCATCGACATAACAATGTCAATACTCTCTTTCTGGCATCCTACACAATATATTCCGCAATTCATATCCTGCGTTTTGGGCTGTTGCTTTATGGCTCTCGGAATATCCCTTGAAGTTGTGGCTGACGTGTGTATGAATTCCGGAGAATATGTGCTCCACATAGCTTCCAAGAAATTGAAAAAGGAGTTCGGCACAATGAAGATAATGTTCGACGTGACACTGCTCCTTATAGCCATCGGCTGCTCCTGGATATTCGCAGGACGGATAGACGGCGTACGCGAAGGCACGATAATAGTGGCAATTCTTACCGGTCCGCTCGTAAGGTTGATTCGTCCACATCTCAAATTCATCGACCGTTGGGAGGAGGCGCCAACTAAGAAAGACATTCCGGAGGTTTCAGATGCTTCCACAGCTGATGCTCCCAAAGCCTATCCGGTCATTACCATCGGACGCGAATATGGCAGTGGCGGTCATGAAATCGGGGAAATGATAGCCAAGGAATTGGGCATACCTTTCTATGACAACGCTATGATGGAGATGGTAGCCAAGGAATCGGGCTTCAGCGAACAGACGGTGCGCGACTACGACCAACGCCTCCCCCATTCCCTGCTTTACGAGATGATCACACAGAATTATTC
>CAMWIF010000312.1 GCA_947174225.1 uncultured Porphyromonadaceae bacterium
ATGTACAACGTATTTGGCCAGAAGGTTGACGAAAGCTATCGTGGCATCGTTATCAAGAACGGCAAGAAGTTCATCAACAAGTAATTGATTAAACATTAATAAAGGGAGAGGTCTGAATCCCGACACCGGGATTCCCTCTCCTTTTTTTATCACTCTATTTGAAAACAATAATGAGGCTTTCTAAACCTCTTAAACAAATAAACCTCCTAAACTAACATCCTGATATGAAGTTTCGGTTAATAATGATCTTTGCTCTGCTTTCAATGGCACTTTTGCCACTGAAGGCTTTCTCTGCTGATATGCGGCGTCCTCTTTCTCCTCAGCAACCAATGTACATTTTCCATATAGATGTATGGAATAATGCAGACCCTCAGAAAGTAATTGACCTTGTGCCGGAGGATATGCTTCCTTACACGGTCTTCAACATATCTCTCTCCGCATCCCCCAGCGTGACTAAAGACGGTTTCCGTACTGCCGAGTCGTGGCTTCGTACTTGTGCCGAAAATCGTGTGTGGGCATTAATACAGCCCGCCAGTGGCGGACACTCATGGTTTTCAGACTATGACACGGAATTGTACCGCTACTTCTTTGAGAACTATCCCAATCTCCTCGGATTCAATTATTGCGAACAGTTCTGGGGCTTTGACGATGCCGACGGTCTTCATCCTTTTGGAAACAAAAGCCCTACAATAACTGACCGCATGAATCATTTTGTAAATCTGCTCGACCTGGCAGACGAGTATGGTGGTTATCTGATTATCAGCAACTGCCTCGTGATTCCTGAATGGGATTCCACGTCCCCGCTTACAATGTTTAAGCGTTATCCCGCTTTTGCCGAGGCTGCCAAGAGACATAAGGAACATCTTATTTATTGTGAGAAATATACCACTTCCGGCAATTTCTATGACATGGAGAGTATGTGCCTTGGAGTATTCCTTTCTGACTATTGCGACAACTGGGGTATGCGATTTGACCAGTGCGGATACGTGGATCATGTGCATGACAATATGCCTAATGAGCAAAAGATGCCCCCTGCTATCGGAGGCATGACCATTCTCGAGCATATGATGATGACCGGACAAACCGTGCAGGATGGTCCGGAACTTATCTGGAACCAATGTGTGCGTGCCCTCAACGATGTTAAGACAGATGATGGATACAATGCCCGCCAATTTGAATTCTATCCTCAGTTCCCAAATGTCTATATGGATGTATGGCGCAAGTTCACCACCGATGGAGTTATCCGAATAATGAACCGTCAGGAAGTGATAGATAGTACTAAAATAGCTGTCTATAATGATATTGACCAGAAACAGACCACTAACAACTGGGAAGGCCGTCGCTCTCATAGATATCTTTTCTCTGGCCTATATGCGCTTGACAATGGCACGTTTGGCAACGATACCGTTTACCTGAAAAAGACAGGTAGGTATACGACAATTCCTACAATCTTTGTAGATAATGGGGAGGATCTCGGTTTCAACCGCGTTGTAAAGCAGAGTCGCTACTATAATGAATGGACTACAAATGAGGCCAAGATCGATGAATTCAATACCTTATTTGCGCCTCAGACAGACGATGATCCGGAGACAAGCCTTTATGTCCGTAGGATAGATAACAACTGGCTCGTCTACAACAACAGCCAGTATGAGAAACAACGCAAGGTTGAGTCTTCCACGATTGCACTCAAGTATAATTCTTGCGATGCCGTAACATTGACGATGCCCATGTATTCCTTTGGTCTCTTGACTGAGAAGGGAGACGGAATCGATATCTATCTGAACAATTATACTCATTTCAAGGGAAATACCAATGATACTATCGTTATCAAGGGTTGCTCTTCTCAACCGACTTTCGATGTAATGGAGCGGGGTGATTATAATGCCTCAAAACACGATAAGCCTGTCGTGACATCATCTTATGCCGATGGCAGCCTGACCCTTATTGTTGCACATAACGGTCCTCTTGATATCAATGTGAAGTGTCAGGGTACAAATACGGCTCGTATGGAGATTCCCATCTGGGAGAAGACGTATGGGTGTGAGATTCCTCCTGTATATAAGGGTACTCGTCAATGGGAATGGGAGAATGCCGACTATGCAGCAATTGACAAGGCTTGGAACGGTGCCGGACGGTCTGACATCCCCGGTTTCACTGCCCTTGGATACGTGTCATATGGAACTGCAAATGGAGCAAGACTCCGCGATCATATACGCATCGATGAGGCTGGCAGATATAAGATGACAATCCGTTATCTTGCTCCTGAAGAGGAAGTAAATCGAGTTAACATCACTGTAAATGGAAAGGTCGTAGCCCGTAACGTGAAATTTCCTAAGACTGACGAGTCAAATACCTGGGCTGAGTCTTCCGTTGAGTTTGACCTTCCCGAAGGAGTAAGCGAACTTGTATTATCTTCAACAAAAGTTCAGACTGCTAATCTCTATCTTGATAATTTCACCTTGACTCCTCTTGACATTGATGCCGTAGAAAGCATATATGACAGCAACTTTGATAGTGCTTGCTACGACATATTCGGGCGCCGTGTAAAGGTAGAAAATCTTTCGAAAGGCCAAATCTACATCCAAAACGGCAAAAAATACATTGCTAAATAATCACGATAACCTTATTTGTTGAGATTTGTAGGGACGCACGAGCCGTGCGTCCCTAATTCTTTTTATTTCTTCATCACTTTCTTTACAGTTCCATCTGTATCAATCACTATATTAAGTCCCGGTTGCATTGAGCTGATCTTCAGGCCTTGTGGTGTGTAAATGCCTGCCGGAACTCTATTGACTCCTTCTGTGAGGGATTCTACACCGGTATCTCCGGTATAATTCAATTTGCATTCGAGCAGCAGGAATTCATGGTATCCACCGCCATTGGTCTTGTCGATAAAAGACACCACATAATTTCCAGCCTCCGGAATGGAGAATTCAAATTCATGTTGTTCTTCAGCAGATAGGTCGGCAGAAGTATTTCCGTCTGCGTTCACTTTAGTGGTAAATACTTCAGATTGGGCCGTTGACTTATCTGAATCGTGCTTCCTGACCATTATATTGTAATTGGGCTGTCCTTTCCACGCCGCCATTGCAAACGTAAGCTTATAGTTGCCGGCTTCAAGGGTAAGGGGATAATTAGCTTGAACCCCATATTCAGCCCTTCCGTTGCGCCAGTAAAGGGCTTTGCCTTGGTAGCCAATGAAGTCCTTGAATGTGCGGGCTCCCATTCCATATGACTGGGGATACTCATGGATTTCATTATTCTCTTGGATACATTGCCAACCTTCGGGAATTGTGCCATTGGCTACATTTGTATAGTCAAGCTTATATACAGATGTTGTGTCGACGAAGACAGGCTGAATCGTGACATTGTCGTCGGGCATGATGAAAGATATTTCTCCTGATTCTCCAATCTCAATGGTAGCCGACATAGAATAGAACACTGAATTGACAATTTTCAGTTCTTTGAGTGCATAGCCCTCTTGAGGCGTTACAGTGAGAGTGACTTTCTCTCCTTCTGATGCTTCGTTAAGGTTTGCTTTAACTGTGCCGTTTTCTGAATCTCTAACTGTCACAAGGAATTTTTCTTCCTCAGTGCCCTTGGGTATGTATAATATCTGGTCAATGACTGGAGAAGTCCCTCCCG
>CAMWIF010000313.1 GCA_947174225.1 uncultured Porphyromonadaceae bacterium
CCCTCTTTATAAGCTTTTAATAACCCGTAAAGAGGTTTTTCCTCTTTCAGACTTTTAAGCGATAAGGGGGTATTTGCATAACGTATAAACCATATGTCAGCCTCGCCACCCTCATAAGCAACTTTCTCAGGACTCAGTTGAACGCTTCCTGCCACATCATACGAATCAAAGGGATTTTTCCCACCGGCATCATTTATTAGAATGCCTACCATCGATTTACCTCCCGGCACACTCCAAGATTGACCATAAACCCTGTCGAACAAGACACCGGGTCTTGTGGTAGATTCTTTCGCAAGATTTTTTAATCTGTCATACTCAGACTCTGTAACCGTGAAAAGAGAGTCGGCTTCAGCAGCCTTACCATATAGCCGACCGTAGAATTTCATCCATTCCGCTCTTCCTAACGGAGATGCCTCCATATAGTCGGCACATTCCACAATAGGAATACCAACCTTGGTAATCTTAGCCTCCCCTCCTCCATTTTCGTAAGGTGACAATAGCACTGCATCCGGTGATAACTTAATGATACGTTCTACATTGGGAGACATACTATTGCCACAGTCATCTATCTTACCTGCCTGTAACCCGGTCTTTACCTTTTCATCCACAATATAGTCTTTATCACAGATTCCGGCAATAGCCTCTACCGCACCCAACTCCGAGATTAGGGAATTATGAACCGAGGAATAAACTACCGATTTCTCAAGAGGCACCGTTATGACTGTGGCATCTTTAAACCCCTCCGGTGCTTTTTCCCCTTGTTCCAACAGAATAAGTCGCTGAAGAGTCTTTAACGTATCCCAAGGATTGCGTATTTCCACAAGTGAGAAACCCTCGTGATCCTCCATCTTTATATTGGAGGCATATTTAAACTCAATAGGATTACCGGTGGTAACAGTATTAGAGGTGCCACTTTTACAACCTTGCAAAAGTAGCAACCCCAATGCCAAGAAAGAAAACGATATAATTACTTTATTATTCATCAAAGAAGATGGCAGCCGGACCTGAACCGGTTTTGAATTTTTTGATTAGGTTTAAATCAGAGCCATACACGCAGGTCCATCCCGGTGCATCATAATCCGCAAACATCCCCGCCGGTTTCTCGTAGGTAGTGATTATGATATTTCCGGTCTTGGGATCTATTCCCACATTTGAGGGTGCGGGAGCATCGGCAAATGTAACAGGGGTCTTGACACCTGTGCGAGTGTCAACTAACGTGTATGTTAAATTTGATCCTTCAGCCACATAGGGATTGTTTCCTATTAAGAGAGTCTGATTCCCGGCTGTGGCAACCGTGGCATCGGCAATCTTCTCCGCACTCTCATCGCTTATCTTATACACCGCTGAGGTCTCCATAAAGTAATCTCCCATACAGAGCAGGAAGAGATTTGAGCCGTCGCTCATAAATTTTGTCGGGTTCAAAGGTACGGTTATCACCTTCTCCTCAACAAAAGGATTCAGAGTCACTACCGAGGCTGTCGTGCCGTAAGGCTTATTTTCCAAATAGTTCATACCCTCCGAATTGGGCACATAGAGTTTACCCTGATGAAGACACATTATATCCGGATTAGCCCCGACCTTCGCCGTTGCCTCAATTTCACATTTCAACGTATCAAGACAGGCAACATAACCTTCGTATAATGATATGTAAACCTTTCCTCCGGTTGCCACCATTGATCTGGGTGATTTGCCGGTCGACGAATTCTGGAGGCTAATCTGCTGAATACTTTCGTAAGTGTTTCTATCAATTACCTCTATGGTTTGTGATTCTGAAGCTCCGACATAAATTTTTGATCCGTACACAACGCCACATTGCGGTGTGCTGCCCAAAGTGCGACCGTTGACAGTCTTAAACACACTATTTGCACTTTCCAGATTCTCAAGGTCTATCACATTCAGACTACCGTCAATGCCGGAGTAGGAATTGCCTTGATTAAGTATATAGACAACATCAGTAGGCAATGTAGGGCATATTACAGGAGTCTTCGGTTCATCGTTATTGTTACATGCCACTAACGCCATTAAAGGCAGACAACTAATTAAGCACTTTTCAAATTTACTCATACAGAATTTTAAGATTAGATCATATTGTGATTACGTCATACTATCTTTATCTGAAATTGAAGTCAATTCCTACTCGCCAAGATCTTCCGGGCATAGGATAACGGGCTACAATCTCATATTGCTTATTAAATAGGTTCAGAAGGTCAAGACGACCTTCAATTTCTACTCTCCGATAGCGGAAAGTCCTGAATATACCCAATCCGAACTCAGCAAAGCCGGCTATTCTCGTTTCCGGAAGATTACTGCTCGTAGTGAAGCGTTCACCGGTGGCAGTAGTGTGCAAGGCAACATTGACCCACGGATTAAGCCAAGAGATGGAGGCTGAACCGGAATTGCGAGGTATATATGCCACCTGCTTCATCCAGTCAGCACTCTCCTTTGAGGTGCGCGGCTCGGCACGTTGGAATGAATATGTACCGGTTAAAAGCAGTTGATGGTTATGATTTAGGTCAAAAGTGGAAGAGAGAGTCGCATCTATACCGAACACTCTCACTTTCCCGATGTTTGACATTCTCCAAACAAACATATTGTATGGCACGGCTACAATCTTGTTTTTCACAAAATTAACATAGCCATCTAACGTAGCAGAAAGCTCACTCAACCACGATGCGGGACTGCC
This sequence comes from uncultured Porphyromonadaceae bacterium, assembly GCA_947174225.1. Taxonomy (GTDB): domain Bacteria; phylum Bacteroidota; class Bacteroidia; order Bacteroidales; family Muribaculaceae; genus Lepagella. The sequence goes on from CAMWIF010000313.1 coordinate 2,684, forward strand.
CCCATAGGTCAGACCTAAGTTTATTTGGTCAGTGATTTCCGGATTAAGATTTATGCTGCCGTAATGGTCAAAGTAAAGCTCATTGAAAGTGGGCAGACGAAATATATTCTTATAGGAGCCTCTTATATAAAAATCTGCCGCTGAGGGCTTATAGGAAAAGTTGACCGAAGGTGAAAGACGATACTCATCTTTTCCCGCCTCTCCCCTCTTGGCTCCATTAAGGTAAATGGAGTAAAGGGCACGAGCCATCACTGAGAAGTGGTTGGTCTTATATTTCAAAGCCAATGTCTGGAGAAGGGAGTTACGGTAAGGAGAGGTTGAAGTCGCGGAATTTGATGTGAGATTATTCCACATCCAGTCGACTGAATAATCGGCTGATAAGCCGCCACCGGGAAGGTAAAGTAAAGCCGCCGAAGCGTATGTTTCTCTTTGTATGTAATAATTATGGAGCATCCCACCGGGATAGATGTCCTGTTGATCTTTATAGCGTGAGGATGCCCAATTGAATTTCGCATTGGCAAGCAGGGAAAGATAGGGGGAAATTCTGCCCTTGAATTGAGCCTGACCAAAGAAATTACGCTCCCTGAGATGCTCGTTGCTTTCACTGACATAGTATATCACCGGACCCGGAAGGTCACGTGAGTTGTCATAATAATATAACTTTCCGGATACCGTCTTACCTTTCCATTGCTTTCGGAAACTCATTTCCGTATGCCAGGAGTTCATAAGGGAGTGCTCACGTCGTTCCTTCGTGTAGACATTACCGTTTTTCAATGTGAAGGGATAATCATTGTCGGCATGAGTATATTCTCCGTTAATGGAGAAGGCGGTGCCCTCACCATCGGAATATTCCCATCTTAAATAAGGATTATAGAAACCAAACGAGCCGACTTTCATCTGTGCTCTCACGTTATTACCCTTTTCTTCCGTCACATCAGGCTTGAAAGA
>CAMWIF010000314.1 GCA_947174225.1 uncultured Porphyromonadaceae bacterium
GTCCGAGTGAAGATAATCCCGTAAAATCGAAGTACCTGCAACTAAACAACAACGATAATAACTTAATAAAGTAAATTTTATCAAAAGTATGAGAAAATTGTTTTCCATTCTGATGGCGTTGATGGCGTTTACGTGTAGCATAGCTGCACAAAATCGCACTTATCACGGCATCGTAGTCGACGCGGACACTAAGGAACCGCTGATCGGCGTCTCGATTCTGCCATTAGGCGGCGGTGTGGGAACTGCTACCGACGTCGATGGCAAGTTTACGTTAACGGTGCCCGCTTCTGTCAAGCAGATAAAGGTCACATATGTCGGGATGACACCTGTGACAGTGAATTTAGCGGACAATATGACGGTCGAACTTAAATCAGAGACAGAGAGTCTTGATGACCTTGTGGTGATGGGCTACGGCTCTGCTAAGAAAGCCGGCTCTATTGTCGGCTCAGTGTCGGTGGTGGGTTCAGCGCAGTTGGAGAATATCCCGACAGCTACCTTTATTGACGCTCTTCAGGGACAGGTGCCGGGTCTTAACATCAACTCCAATTCCGGTGATCCTTCGGCTACACAATCAGTGCGTATCCGTGGTGTAAACTCACTCAATGCAGGTATCACACCTCTCTATGTGCTTGACGGCGCTCCCATCGACGAGACTCTGTTTACCAACCTTAATCCTAACGATATTCAGAATATCACTATCCTTAAAGATGCCTCAGCCGTGGCTATCTATGGTTCACGTGCTGCTAACGGTGTGATTGTCATCACCTCTAAGAAAGGTAATCTCGGTGAAAAACCGAAGGTGACTCTACGTGCCAATGTTGGCTGGTCGCAGATGGTAGAGGATGGTATCACCATGATGAATTCCGATCAGTATGTTCATTTCCGTGATCTTATCGGCAGACCTGCCCCTGCAGGTGCCGTAGAGGCTGCCACGAAATTTGGCATCAACACCGATTGGCGCAAGGAGATGTTTAATAGCTCGGCTCCGACCTATTCTCTCGACGGCACAGTTTCCGGCGGTGGCGAGAAGTCGCAGTATTATTTCTCTGTAAACCATTATGATCAGAAAGGTATTATCACTGCCTCCGGTCTGCGCCGTGAGACTATACGCGCAAGCATATTCTCAAATGCCACAGATTGGCTCCGTCTCGGCTTACAGACCAACCTCGGTTACACTAAGTGGGAGAGCAACAGCCAGATTTCTTCAGACGGTATTTATCTCTCCAATCCTATGGTATTTGCACGTGCAGCTATGCCTTACGACTCACCTCGCTACTATACAATAGGTTCGGACGGAATGCCTGTATATGGAGATAAGGCAATGTGGATGCACTATACCGGTACATACAATCCCTATTTTATAACCAGCTTCAGAGACCAGAACCGTACAAAGGTTAATGCTAATATAGTTCTCAGTGAGCAGATTTCTCCTATCCCTGGTCTTATCCTTAAAGCACAGCAGGCTTTGGATGCATATGACTATCGTTCGGATAATGTTTCCTTGCCGTATGAGACTATCCGTACCCCTATGGGCGACCAATTAGGTCAGCAGCCTGTGGGTGAGGTAAACACCGGCTGGAATTCACAAGGTTTCGAGCGTTATGTCAACTTTACTTATACCAATACCGCCGAGTATAATTTCCAGATTAAGGATGTGAACAATTTTACTATATTGTTAGGTCAGGAATCAATTATCACTCGTGATCGTTCTTTCGGTGTAGGTGCAGAGGGTCTTACCGACCGTAAACTTACCCTTCTCACAAATGCCACAACAGTCTCACTGGCTAATCTTTCGCAGAGTAAAGTGAATACCACTTTCAACTCTTACTTTATCAAGGCTACCTATGACTACGCTAATCGTTATTTCATAGAGGGTACTTTCCGTCGTGACGGTAGCTCGAAATTTACACCGAGACATCGTTACGCCAACTTCTTCTCGACTGGTGCGATGTGGAATGCCAAGAATGAGAAATTCCTCGAAGATGTAGACTGGCTTAATGAATTCCAGCTTCGTGTAAGCTACGGTTCCACCGGTAACTCCTCAATTGAGGACTATCTCTACTATGGTGCTGTGGGAGAAGGGTCAATCTATGGTCCAAACAACAGTGCAAGCCTTGGCGTAAGCAATCCTAAGAACTATGACCTTACTTGGGAGACTGTATATTCTTTTGATGTGGGTACACACTTCAAGATTTTTGACAGAGCAACCGCAGAGATTGACTTCTATAAGAAAACCACTAAGAACATGCTTATGGGAATTCCTTGGAGCTACACTACGGGTTTCTCGGGAGGATGGTCAAATGTAGGCTCAATGACCAACACCGGTGTGGATGTTAATGCTTCTGTTGATCTTATCCGCAATCGCGATTTCTATTGGGGTGTACGTGCTAACTTCAACTACAATAAAAACAAGATTACCGAACTCTTCAACGGTCGTGACCGCTATGTGCTTGAAGGTTATGGTTACTGCTATCAGATTGGTCACGATGCCGGTGAATTTTACGGTGTGCCCTATCTTGGCGTAGATCCTCTGGACGGTAAGCAGGTATGGCTTGATATCAATGATAACCCCACAAAGGTATTCAACGAGGAGGCTGACGGCAGATTGCTTGGAAAGAGCTATTTCGCTCCTTGGAACGGTGGCTTCGGCACAAGTCTCTCTTGGAAAGGCTTTGGTTTGTCAGCTGATTTCAACTGGTCTGCCGAGAAGTATATGATGAACAATGACCTCTACTTCCTTCAGAACGCAGCCTTAGGCAACAGCTGGAACCAGTCTGTAGAAATGCTTAATGTCTGGACAAAGCCGGGTGATGTGACTAAATACCCCAATGCTTCGGAGACTATTCAGTTTGACTCGCGTCAGTTGGAAGATGCTTCTTATCTTCGCATGAAGACCCTGACCCTCACTTATCGTCTTCCCCAGGCTGCCCTCAATGCCATACGTCTTGACAATGTGGTATTCCATTTTACAGGTCGTAACTTGTTTACAGTTACTAAGTTTACCGGTTATGATCCTGAACCTCAGGTTAATGTTTACCAGTTCCTTTATCCCAATACCCGTCAGTTTGAGTTTGGTGTAGAGGTTACCATCTAATCCAATCATTGAAATACAGAAATGAAAAAAATATTATATAGCGTCCTTACCGGTCTCCTGTTCGCTTCATGTAACCTTAAAGAGGAGCCATTCGACCAGCTGAATATCGACGACGCGATTACCACCCCTCAGAATGCTTTGAAATTCCGCAATGGTCTCTACACCGGTCTGCGTGCTCGTTCGGCAGGTGGCTATATATACTATACCGCCATACAGGCTGATGAGTTTATTGGTGTTGCATCCAACGGTAACCGTCTCGGTATGATAAGCCTCGGCAATATCGATCCCGGTACCACTGACCTTACCGGCGCGTGGGCTAATCCTTATTCCGGGATAATGCAGGTCAACTATTACCTTCCTTTAGTAGACGACCTTATCAATGATGAGACTATAGGAGCGGAAGATCATATGCAGCTTATCCGCTATCGTGGTGAGGCAAAATGGACAAGAGCTTTTAATTATTGGTATCTGATGGATCATTATTGCCAGTCATATCCCCCCACTCAGCATACAAATCCCCCAAGCGGTTGG
>CAMWIF010000315.1 GCA_947174225.1 uncultured Porphyromonadaceae bacterium
GTATAGTTGCCTCGTGCTTTGAGACCTTTTACTTCACCTTCGCTCCAAGTGTCGGGGAGAGCCGGGAGCAATTGGACAGCACCATCATGGCTTTGAAGCAGCATTTCTGCTACCCCGGCCGTGAAGCCGAAATTACCATCTATCTGGAATGGAGGATGCGCATCGAAAAGGTTGGGATAGAGTCTCCCCTCACCCCCTCCTGAATAATCTATCTTGGCAGAACCGGGAAGGAGAGTAACAAAATTATTAATAATCTTGTCGGCATGATTGCCGTCAAGGAGACGAGCCCAAAGATTAAGTTTCCATCAGATGCTCCAGCCCGTAGCCATATCGCCACGTTGAATCAAAGAATTCTTAGCTCCGACAAAGGCATTTGGCGTTGAATTCGGTGTAATTTGATTTGATGGATATAATCCATAAAGATGAGATACATGACGGTGCTGACCCTTAGGGTCATCAGCATCAACGGTCCATTCCTGAAGCTGGCCATAGCGTCCCACCCTCATCGGCTGCAACTTGGAAATTGCATCCTGAAGACGCGCCATATAATCTGCATCCTCTCCAAGAATCTCGGCACACTTAAGGGTATTCTTGAGAGCATCAAAAGCTATTTGATTATCCATAGTGCAACCGGCTGTGATCCAGCTGCTACCATAGCCGTGTTCAGGTGACATCGAAGGAGTAGTGACAAGATATCCGCTACGAGGATCCTCGACCATTGCAGACATATAGAAATCTGCAGTTCCTTTAATCACCGGATAATACTTCTTAAGGAATTCCTTATCGCCTGTATATAAATAATGATCCCAAAGATGAGTTGCAAGCCATGCACCGCCATTTGGCCACATGCCATAGCGTGCTTGGTCAACCGGGCCACATACACGCCACGCATCAGTATTATGGTGGGCTACCCAACCATCAGCTCCGTAAAGGGTCTTCGCAGTCTCTGCACCTGTATGGCTGAGATCTTCTATAAGATCGAATAGAGGCTGATGACATTCTGAAAGATTAGTCACTTCTGCCGGCCAATAGTTCATCTCGGCATTGATGTTGATTGTGTACTTGCTGTCCCATGGAGCGTAGTTGGACTCGTTCCAGACTCCTTGAAGATTGGCAGGCTGCCCCCCTGGCTGAGAAGAGGAAATCAAAAGATAACGTCCATATTGGAACAATAGAGCGAGCAGAGAAGGATCATAATTATTCTTGAAGTCAGCCACACGCAAATGAGTTTCCTTGTCTGCACCGCCAAGCGATGGAAGAGTCAAAGACACCCTGTCAAACTGCTGTTTGTAAACATCAGTATGAGCAGCCAATGCAGAATCATAATCTTTTTTCATGGCGTTTTTGAGAAGATTTGCCACGATTTTTTCAGGATTGCCGCTAATATCCTTGTAGTTGACATAGTTGGTAGCGGAAGCTATGTAGATTACGGCATAGTCGGCATCCTCGACATTTAGCATGCCTTCCCTTGCAAAGATCTTTCCGTTGCTTTTCACACGAATGCCACATTTGGCAGTCAGACCTGCAGGAATCCCTTCATGTTCACGCCCGGGGACAGTGATATCCATTCCCTTACCGTTCATCTTTACAGTCCCACCTTCAGGAGTATCATACTCAATGGATATATTAAGTGCTTTACTCTTGTCGGCTGTAAGGTTCACCATTATCACGCCATCGGGAAGGGAGGCGATTGTCTCGCGCTTGAAGTTGACATCCCCAACCTTATAGCTGACTTCTGATACAGCCTTGGATATATCAAGTTGGCGGCAATAGTCAGTTGCTTCGGCATTATGGTTAAAATTTATATAAAGAGAACCGAGGGTAAGATAAGTCATGCCATGGTGCGGAGTCATATAGTACTGATCAATCAGTTTTTCGGCTTCCTTTTCCTTACCCTCGAAAATAAGCTGCCTAATCTCCTGCAGGTGCTTTAAGCCTTCCGGATTATTATTATTGTGAGGACTGCCTGCCCAGAAAGTTTCATCGTTGAGTTGAATGCGTTCGCGATTGACTCCTCCGAAGATCATGGCTCCCATACGGGAGTTACCGACCGGTAGAGCCTCGACCCAAGCTTCAGCCGGATTGGAATACCATAGGGTCAAGTCTTCTGCTGCATTAGCAACTATAAACGGGAGAGAAATCAATAATGCCAGAATTGTTGATTTTAGTTTCATGTTTGTATATTCAAAATATTACTAATAAAGTCTTCGTGGGCGGTTGGGAAACCGCCCTCCCATAGCAACATCACTTAGGGGATATAACCATTGTGACTCCACCACGAGGTAGAAGATTAAACGACGAAGGTAATGAGTCAGCATTGGTAATTTTCCATTTGGATTCACCAGATACATCCGCATCCTCAAAGATACGCACGTTGTGATTTTGACTATCGAGGGCTAAACGGGAGTAGTCGAGGTCTGTGAGATCTACCGGAGCGTCGGTGCCGTTGATGGCAGAGATCCACCATTTGTCGCCTTTTTGTCGTGCCATGACAGCGTATTCGCCTGGGTATCCACCAAGGAGAATAGTGTTATCCCATGCCGTAGGAAGATTTGTCAGATAATCTTTTACCTCTTGTGGCTGTGCGAGGAAACTTTCAGGACGGTCAGCAAGGTGCTGTATGCCGGATTCATAGAGTGCGGTCAGTGCAAGCTCATGAGCATGGGTAGTGATGTGAGGATGTTGAGAGTCAGTAAACGCACATGGGGTATAGTCCATTGAGCCGATTACATTACGAGTAAAAGGCAATGTCGCATTATGTGCGGCAGCCTTATCGGTAAATGTCGGAACGTTGTTATACCACTCCGCGCCATATACAGATTCAGTCGTTATGAAATTGGGATATGTGCGCTGCCAGCCTCTTGGAAGAGGTGAGCCATGGAAGTTGACAAGGAGGTGATGACGTGCGCCGGCTTCAAGCAGTTCCTCCATAAACTTCCAGTTTCGGTTTGTGTCACCCGAAAAGAAGTCAATCTTGACACCCTTGACACCTATCTCCTCACACCATGCAAATTCCTTCTCAAGATCTTCCGGAGTGTTCAGCCTATATTTGGGTGTTGGGGCACCGTCGACCCAACCTATTGAGGAGTTATACCATATCATCGGCTTGACATCTCTTAATATGGCATATTCCACAGCATCCTCAACTGTCTTGCCGTCTTTCATCCTGTCCCATTCGGCATCTATAAGCACGTAGGGAAGTTTCAACTCGTAAGCAAGGTCTACGTATTTCTTTATTATGTTGAAGTCATCAGAACCATGGTTGTAAGCCCAGTAAACCCATGAAGCCACCCCTGGTTCGATCCATGATGTATCATCAAGCTTGCCGGGAGCAGCTATGTCTGTGACGAGAGTGGACTCTACAACGTCGGATAGAGTGCCTACAATGAAGGTCTGCCAACCACCATCTTCCGGACCGTCCGGTTTTAGTTCAAAACTGTTATCGCCGAGAGCGAACATGCTCGTGCCTGCGTCCTGGGAAGATATGCCGGATTCGGTAAGTAGCCCGAAAATTCCATCATTATATTCCACAAGCGCAGGATAACCGATACGCTGTCCCTCTTTCAGTACCTGATCTTTCGGGAAAAAACCCTCGTAACAGTCTGTCCAGTTC
>CAMWIF010000316.1 GCA_947174225.1 uncultured Porphyromonadaceae bacterium
GGTGATGCCGCTCCTGTTTACTATAACCTCAACGGTATGAAGGTAGCCAATCCCTCTAAGGGACTTTACATCGTAAAACGCGGTTCAAAAGTGACTAAAGAGGTTATCCGATAATCTGATGCTCACACAACAGCTTACAGCATCAATCGTGATACACAATAGCCCGCGCCTTCAAGTGGTGCGGGCTTTGCTATGTCTTTTAGTTACCCCTGTCAATACCATATATCTCATTGACAACGGTGACGATACCTCTCTCTCCTTCCTTGCAGACTATAGTCCGCGCATACGCTACGCACATGTGGAAAACCGAGGATTCGGAGCAGGACACAACCATGCACTTAATGAGGCTCTAAAAGATCCCAACGGTTACCATCTTGTGATGAATGCTGACGTATCTTGGGAGGGGGATATACTTTCTCCGCTTGGCAGCTATCTCGAAGACAATCCCGATGTGGGAATGGTAATGCCAAAAGTTATGTATCCCGACGGTGACCTGCAATACACCTGTAGGATGCTTCCCACTCCCTTTGATCTCTTCCTGAAACGCTTTCTTCCTCCTAAGTTTACACGTAAACGTATGGAGAGGTATCTCTTAGCCAACCACAATCACAATAAACCCCTAAACTGCCCATATCTATTAGGCAGCTTCCTGCTCTTCCGTAATAAAGCCTTGGCAGAGTGTGGCATATTCGATGAACGTTTCTTTATGTATCCGGAAGACATTGACATCACACGGCGTATTCACGAAAAATGGAAGACAATGTATTATCCGGCAGTCACCATAATACACGAACACGCAGCCGCTTCCCGACATAGCGGAAAGATGCTGCGCATTCATCTTACAAATATGGTGAAGTATTTCAATAAATGGGGCTGGCTATTCGATAAACAGCGTCGGCAGTACAATCGCCAACTCCTCAAATCAATCACTCCCATACCTCCCGAACAGCGTCCGTCAGGTCGTGGCTAATAGTATGGATTGCCCAAAGGAGTTTTGTCGATTATTATTACAGGTCCGTCTGTCCCTTCCGGACCACGCATAGCGTTAAAAAGAGGAGTAAGCGACTTAATGGCATTGGCACGGGCATCCTTGACATAACCACGGTGATAGATGCGAGCTCTCACCCGATGTTGCCAGCGTGTTTTCAGCGTATTCTCTTCAGCAGCAGTAAGTGTGCGTGGGAACACTAAATTTCGTCCATCCCAGGCATCGAGCACCTCATATGCTCGCGGTGAGGCATCTTCCAATATATCTACCCTTTCCGGGGGAAGATAGACAATTGTGGTGTCGCCCATATGCTCAATATGAAGACTATCAAGATCGAAACGGATGCGCCCCTCGATTGTCTGACGGGCCACAATCCACTTCCCATGGATAGAGTCTTTTACTGCCCATTCCTCATGGATGTCGGCAGTGCATAGCTCCACCATCTGAGATATATTTTTGATTCGGGCTTCCTCGGTCTTATATTTGGGTGTTTCGGTAGGTGCAGTGATCTTTACCACCACAATCACTACAATAGCCACCAGAACCAACAAAAGTATTATCTTAATCCACTTTTTCATCTGAATCCAACGTTAAGTTTTTCATTTGAAATCCACCTTGGCAGCCAAGTCCCAGTTTTCAGCTAATCCTACTACCCACGCCCGTGCTTTATCTTCCGCACTTTTACGCAGTTTCTCCACACCCTGACGCGAAGAGGCAAGCTCTTTCTTTACCTCCTTTGCCATCTGTGCTTTGAGAGCAGCACGCTCCTCAGGGCGAATACGGCTCCTGAAACCTGTGACACGATAGTGCATCTCGTGCAATTGAGGTTCCCTGCCATCCACCTCAACCTCAACCTTCGGAAGAACAATGTCAACAGTGCCGGCTTCGCGGTTGACCGTGACATCTTCCGGACGTAGTTTGGAAAGATCCACATACGCTATCACATAGGTATCATAGGAATATACTCCGATGCGCTTGCCAACTTTCATAGCATTCCAAAGCACACGGGCTTTCCCCTCCCAGTCAGACACATCATCCCAACCCGGATCGGCAACCATACCCACTTTCCCGACTGTCATTCGTGAAAGTTCGAGTCTGCTTACCTCACGCAGACTTTCGTAGACATCAAGCTGCACCTCCTCCTTCTTTTCACAAGAGGAGAAACACACGCTACCTGCCATCAGCATAGCCATAAGGAATCCCTTCCACCGGAAGAGATCCGATGTTATTTTCAAAGAATATTTCATACCAATTAGACAAATCACAAAGATACAGTTTAAGCTCCTAAATCTTAAAAATCCTGAATAAATAAGGAGTCTGACTACATCGGTTATTGAGAAAGATTCAATTACATTGTATATAGAATAGTAAAAGCCAAGCTGAGTCGGGCATGGAGCGGCGAAGAAGGACTATGAGCCGTGCTTTACGCTTCTTAACGGTTATCTCGGCTATTCCAAGACGCTCCGCTATCTCAGAATTTTTAAGTCCCTGCTCAAAACTCAGCTCAAGCAGCTCACGCATATCAGCGGGCAAGTCGTCTATTGCCCTATAAAGTCGGCTTATAGTCTCCTGCCTGATATAATCAAGAAGCATATCCTCTTCAAGCTCAGATGAAGTCTTCACAAACTCCGTATAGTTGCCGGCAGCTGAGTCGGAGCGGTAAATGGACACCGCCTGATTACGTATGCACGTCAGGAGGAAAGCCTTCCACTGACCGGCAGACTCGAAACGCTCACGGTTATGATAAGCTTTTTCGACAGCGTTCTGCACACAGTCTTCTGCCATCAGCCCCATATTACCCGGCAGACAGGAAGAAGCGTAGAGAAGCATATCCCTATACACAAAATCATAGAATGGCGAGATATTTCCCGTCACAAACTGTCTGAAAACCAAATCCGATGTCTTGGAGTCTATCATCCTACATATTAATCTGGATTACAAAAGTAGATAAATTTCGCCAAATCACAAAAAGGTGTCAGTCAAATCAGAAATTTATATGCCAGATGACAACAAATATAATGAGGGAAGCGGAATCTCACATTCCACTCCCCTCTTCAAGTATGAGCTGTTGTTCAATTCTATATTCTCAAATCATTAGCCGGTTTTATAGCGGCACCCTATGGTTAAAGCATAGGCGTTCAACGGATAACTTTCGTTACTTTTGCACCACGCTTTTCAATATAGATACCCTTAGCCGGATTATTCACACGCTGACCCTGAAGGTTGTAATAAACAGGAGCAGCATTAACATCAACGCTAATCTCACCTACAGCACCATCCTCAGCACTCATAATAGACATCATACCTGTATGGTCTGTTGTAAGAGAGAAATTAATCGTGTACTTGCCGAGAGTAAGTTCACAGTTGATAGCAGCGCCATTATTAGCTAACATTGCAAAGCCTGCATTTCCGGAAATAAGGTTAGGCATATAGGCTTCCATATCAGAATTATAACCATATATTACCTTTTCATCAGCAGAAACAATGGTAAGCTGACAGTTTTCCTTTATCTCAGCAGTGAGAGTATAAGAAATATTGGTCTCACTGATTATCTCGCCTGTATCCTCATCCTCATATTCATAAGAATCAACATTGCGTGTAAACTTGTTAGCCT
>CAMWIF010000317.1 GCA_947174225.1 uncultured Porphyromonadaceae bacterium
CTGCGTTCAGACACTCCTATATGTCTACCGCTTCAAGGGAATTGAAAATCTTGTTATCGTGGTATGCCCAGACACCTGCATAGAAATCGGCTTGCAGCTCTGTGCGTACGCTAAGCTGGTTGGCGATTTTCTCAGATGAACGCGCCATTTGCTGGTGAGCGTCGTCGAGGGTGCCGAGAAGATGCTGCACGTGATGGCCGACTTCGTGTGCTATTACATAAGCATAGGCGAAGTCACCCCCGGCTTTCATCTGCTTCTCCATCTGATCGAAGAATGAGAGGTCGATATATAACGTTTCATCGCCTGAGCAGTAAAAAGGACCCACGGCTGAGGTCTGAGAGCCGCAAGCGGAATTCACAGCTCCCGTGTAGAGCACCATCTTTGGCGGACGGTAGGTAAGCCCCATCTTCTTGAACTCCTCCGTCCAAACATCCTCAGTGCCGGCGAGAATCTGTTTGGCGAAATTGGCATAGGCTTCCTCCTGGGCAGTAGGGGTATAGTCGCCGCTTACCTCTGTGGAGGTAGAGAAGTTGCTGTTTTGGGTCAGCACACTGAGAGGATTGCCACCAGAAAGCCACACCACCAAGGCAGCGATGATAAGGCCACCGATTCCACCTCCTATACCGATTTTCTTCAGGCCACCGCCGCCGGATCCTCGCCTGTCTTCCACGTTGTTGCTGTAACGTCTTCCGTCTAATCTCATGTTCTTCTATGTGTTAATTAGTTTATATTTCAAGATTGAGAAAAGTCTCTGTATGGATATTAAATGAAATTCAAACTCATTCTTATGCCCTGAACATCTGGTTAACTTTGATAAACACTTCGAAGAAATAAGTTAACACCGAATTTTCACAGTCGTGCGAGATTAAATTTCATATTAGCATAACAATGAAAATGAAAAAAGTATTAACAAAACCGGTGTAAAAGCTGATTATGGGGGTGGAAGTGTTAATGGGTGTTGAATAAGTTTAAACCCGTATAAATAGTCCAACAATATCGTTTGCCATTCGTTTTATAAGTACAAAAAGCAATGAAGCAATATGGATTAGCATTCACGGATTCGTGAGAATGTATGGATGCGGTTTAAGTTTAGTTAGATATAGTTTATAGTGGAATCGTGGAAGAGCCGTCGTGGAAGCGGCTCTTCCTTTTTTATAGAAAGTTTGTCAGATTAGTTTAGGAAAAGTTTGCTGCATTAGAAATAAAGGTGTAATTTTGCAGAAATTTCTACAGAGTGTTATGACTCGATCTGTCGGGTACTGCTGGATACGTAATCTTACGGTTGCTTCAGTCTCAGGAGATGGCTTATTGTGAAGACAGTAAGGCTTACTGGGAAAATGAGATGAGGTTCGGATTCTAAGGTTCTGATCAAATCAGATTTTGATTCTTAAGGCTCTTTTTTAATAACTATAATATCTTTTTTCAGAAAGTCGTGCTGAATCGTAAAGCTATTCAATCTATAGCTTGGCATAGGAAAATGGTAAGTATGTATGGGCATAGCCCTACGTAGCGATTCAGTTGACAACTACATACGATCAACAATAATATATGAAATGGAATTATTTTGGTCTTTGGTTGCTCTTGGTTTTGGGCCTGGCCGTCATTGTGGGTTTTGCTTTTATACCGAATGATTTCTCAATTGGTTCTTACACTTTGAAGAAAGCTCCGATTAAAGCAGCTCTCTTTCCTGAAGACACTTTTTTAGCAGATTCAATAGCTGTGGCTGCCGATTCAGTTGCACTTGTGGAAGCGGAAATAGCGGCAAAACCGGCTGAGACCGACACTGTGCCGAAGTCGATCCTCCTGTTCGGAGATTCTATGACTTATAATCTTGCGCTGCGCCTTTCCAGCTATGCGGCTCAAAACGGCCATACACTTCATGCGGTGAACTGGGATTCAAGCAATACCAAGATTTGGGCAGACACGGATACTTTGCTTTATTACATGAAGAAATATAATGCCGACTTCATATTCATATCCTTAGGAAGTAATGAGCTTTATTTCAAAAAACCGGAGGCACGTCTGCCTTACGTGAGAAGGATACTTGAGATGATCGGCGACCGACCCTATGTGTGGATCGGACCGCCAAACTGGAAGGAAGACTCCGGCATCAATGATATGTTGCAAGCCACTTGCGCACCCGGTGCGTTTTTCCGTTCAGCCGGCATGGAGTTTAAGCGTAAAAAGGATAATATACATCCTACCCGCGAAGCCTCGGCACTATGGATTGACAGCATAATGAGATGGATGCCTAAGTCGCGTCATCCGATATTGGCTGACTTTCCGTCTGATTCGCTTGGCAAAGTCAAGACTAATGTCGTTTTCCTGAAAGCACGTAATAAATAATCATATCGATGATCTGGCCCACCGCAGGCGATTTGCAAATCGCTCTCTCAAATTTATCTTCTTTCTTTTTTTACGATCCCAAAGCTCCGATGTTGTTTTCGTCGGGTTTGTTTTGGACAATCTTCCTTATCTTCCTTCCCATCTATGCGCTGCTGAAGGGATCGAAATGGAAGATGGTGGCTTTTGTGGTGTGCTTCTCCCTTTATTTCTATTATAAGTCGAGCGGCATCTTCTTCCTTATGCTGATATGCACATCCCTTATTGACTGGTCGTTGTCGCATCTGATATACAGGGCGGTGAAAAGAAAAGTGGGGTTGGCTATAATGTGGTTGTCAATAATCATCTCCTTGTCGATATTAGGCTATTTTAAATATGCCAATTTCTTTCTGTGGAACTGGAACCAGATGGTAGAGGGGAACTTTCAACCACTCGACATCATCCTTCCTGTTGGCATATCCTTCTATACTTTCCAATCCATCAGTTATGTGGTGGATGTATATAAGAAAAGAATAAAACCCACAAAGAATTGGCTCGATTATCTTTTCTTCCTGTCTTTTTTCCCGGCTTTGGTAGCCGGCCCTATTGTTCGGGCTGACTATTTTCTGCCTCAGATTGAAGCTAATAGAAAGCCTACCCGGAGCTATATTTGGGGCGGTCTTTGGCTTGTGCTTGTAGGTGTGATTAAGAAGGCGGTGATCGCCGACTACATAGCTCAATATAATGATCTTATCTTCAATGATCCTGCATTGTATACCGGTGTCCAGACTTTGATGGGGGTACTTGGCTATACCATGCAGATATATTGCGACTTCTCCGGCTATTCAGATATGGCTATCGGTATAGCTTCTATAATGGGGTTTAAGTTGGGCATTAATTTTGATTCACCGTATCAGAGTAGGAATCTTACCGAATTCTGGAGGAGGTGGCATATTTCGCTCTCATCATGGCTGCGTGATTATGTCTACATTCCTCTTGGAGGCAATAGAAAAGGTACTATAAGAACTTATGTCAATAATTTCCTGACAATGCTTATTGGTGGTCTATGGCACGGGGCTGCGTGGAAATTCGTTTTTTGGGGTGCTATGCATGGAGTTGGTTTGGCATTACACAAAGCCTTCAAGCCCCTCCTTGATAAGATACCCAATAATTTCTTCACTAACTTTATCAGCTGGGCGCTTACATTTATATATGTGTCATTGCTGTGGGTGTTTTTCCGTGCGGCGGATTTTGAGCAATCGGTTCTTATAATAAAGA
>CAMWIF010000318.1 GCA_947174225.1 uncultured Porphyromonadaceae bacterium
AATCAACGTGTAAAGATATCCTTTAAGCTAACCGTATAAAAGTTAAACATATCCCTAACATTGCTTAGCACACTGAAGAGGGACGATTCAGCTTAATCGTCCCTCTTCTGTGGTTCTCTATGTCGGTGGAATTAGCGGAGGAGACGAGGTGCTTGGAAATAGAGTCCGAAGTTGATGCCGAAATTCCAGTTGCGTGCCGGTGATGAGAGATAGTTGGCATATAGCGAGAGGCTGGCAAAGGGGAAATTATATACTGCTGCCACTTCTCCTACAAACTGCGGCTTCGTAAACCAGCCGTTGTAGACAGTGATTCCGGAAGACCCCTGTTTCACACCGCGTATAGGGCAGAACATGAAGAAGTCTCCTCTCAGCTGGGCGTGGCTGATAGGAGTCCACACGGGCATAGTTCCGATAGCGGCATAGTTGTCGCTGCGGAAAGCCACATTGAAGTAATTGCGTGTTGACGGAGTGGGAGCAAAGGCAGCCGCGTGAATCATTGTGGCGGTGTAGTTCTGATAGAGCTTTTGGATGGTGCCAAGACCGTTTACGAAAGCTCCAAGTTTAAAATTGTCGTGAAGCGGGAAGTAATGACGCCACAATAATTCCAGAGAACTGCGCAGATGGTGACCCCACTTAGTGTCGGAGGGTGTCACTTCCGGGTCGCCGGAGAAAAATTTATTGGCTTCCTGGCTGATGAGCACATTAGCTTTCCACTCCCTGCCCGAAGAGGGATACATCTGGTCGTTGAGAGTGTTAAGCTCGATTCCCGTCTTGAAAGCCGCGATACGGTAGCGTGATTTGTCTTTCTTGGCAGTTGCGAAATTAGTCTGGTTATAGGGGAAGAAGTTGTCGGCTTCCCAGCCGTAAGCTATATTGGCAAAACCTTTTGCCTCTCTGCCAAGTGCGAAGCAGTAGTTAAGGCGGAAGAATGACTCTGTGTCGTTGATAAAGGAAGGGGTGGAGTTCTGATAGAAGAGCAGCTCAGAGTCGTAGTATTTCTGACGGCTTACAACCGCTTCAAACTGCATATATGAGGGGAGGGAGGAACGTAGTGAGAATTTGGCACTTAACATTCCTGCGTAGTATGATTGACCGATCCAACCGCTGAGGTCTACGTCAAGGCTGTTAAGGCTCAATGTGTGGTAGCCGAAGGAAAGATAAAGCATACTGTTGGTGGAAGAGGTGATCCACCCACCCACGCCTATGTTCCAGGGATTCTTTACAGAGGCTTCAAGTAGGAGGGTGTTATGGCCGTCTTTGCCGAATTTCGCCTGTGGAAGGAGGTCGGAGAGTTTACCGTCGGTAACGACACGATAATAGGCATTCTGCACCTCTTCCATTGTTATGGGATGGGGATCACGCTTTTGGTTGCCTTCGAACAAGAATTTCATAAAGTTTGCCTGAGCTGGGGTTGCACCTGTGACACTCACAGAGTCGAATGTCACCACCGGGGTCTTTGCCGCGAAACTGCGTCGCCTTTCGGCAAGCACTTCCGGACTTTCCCTTACAGATATGCGCTTCTTAATTGAGTCAACCATACTCAGACCGGTCTTATAGCCGATTGAATAGATCTCATCGGCAGCTGCGAAGTCGAGCACCGCGAAATTGAGCACGGGCACCTGTATCTTCACTCCCTCATTGGCAGGAAGAGAATAGTCGTTGTTCTGTATAATCATATCCTCAAGCTGACTGTAGATATCGTTGCGGATAGGCTTTGTATCGGCAGAGGATACAGACACACCGATGATAAAGTCAGGATGGAAATCATTTCGCATAACGTTTACGGGGAAATTGTCGTAGATACCCCCGTCGTATACAAGCACACCATCCATCTCAATTGGCTTGAACACCAACGGGAAGCTCATCGAGGCACGCACAGCGTCACCCAATGAGCCATCTTTACACACAATCTTATGCTTATGGTAGATGTCGCTTGTGACGCAGCGGAAGGGAACAAAGAGATTGTTGAAATTGGCATCGCATTGCTCCGTATAGGGTGAATATAGCTTCAGAAACTCAAGATTCATTGGAATAGGGCTAATCAGAGAACTTGGGATGATCTGGCTTGCTATATTGTTGGTGGTGTCGCGGAAATTGATGTTGACAGATGCCCACTTTGGGGTTGGGGCAGGAGTGGTGAAGTAATATTCGAGGCTACGGTCAATTGTGCCTGTGCTCCAATAGCCGAAGCCTTTCGAGGTGAAGAGGTCCATCATCTGTTCCGGAGTCCAGCCGCAACTGTAAAGGCTTCCGACAATCGCACCCATAGATGTGCCGGCTACATAGTCAACCGGAATGCCGTTCTCTTCAAGAGCTTTGATTACACCTACATGGGCAATGCCCTTAGCACCGCCGCCACTGAGAACAAGACCGATTTTCTCTTGGGCAACTGAGGGAAATGTGGAAGTGCATACTATGACAATCGCAGAACATAGAGCCGCGATAAGTCGGCTGATCGCGTTAAGTCTGTTGAGATATTGTGGAATCTTCATATCTTGGTGAAGGTTTAGCAATGTAGAAAGTAAAATAGTAGTGTGGAATATCTATTAATATAATGCCGACCGGCAATAAAAGTTTATCGGCTGGCGTCACAAATCATATCATTCTTTTATGAAGCGGAACAAAGCAGCCTCAAATGCTATTTGTCGAGCTGTTTGGAAAGTCCCGGAGTAGACCATGTGGTGGAATCGGCAAGAATAAGCAGAGCTTCATATTTGAGAGTGGAAATAAGGCGTTTTGCCTCCTCGCTTCCGGCTGCCATGCAGGCTGTGGCTATGGCATCAGCCTCCATTGCCGAAGGGGCTATGACAGTCGCGCTTATTACGTCTGTCGCCACCGGACGTCCCGTCTTCGAAGAAATGGTATGACCCATGGTTTGTCCGTTTTGCTTATGGAAATTACGGTAATTTCCGGAGGTTGCCATTCCGGCGTCGGTTATCTGAATCACTGCACACGCATCATGCACTATAGATGAGTCTGTTTCGATCGGACGGTCAATTGAGACTCTCCACTGGTCCATGCTCGGACTTACACCGCCCATTGCGATTTCACCGCCGATTTCAACGAGATAATTCGTGACCTCGTTGCGACGAAGCATAGCGGCAACTGCATCACAAGCGTATCCCTTTGCTATGGCAGAGAAGTTGAAATTGATGTTAGGGTTATCCTTGATCAAGGTGTCGCCGTGCAGATGGGTCTTGTCCATACCCACATATTCCATAATTAACGGAATCCTCAATGTGTCGGCTGTAGGCTCGTGTCCTTTACCGAAGCCCCACGCTGCTATGAGGGGGGAGAGGGTAGGGTCAAACATGCCGTGACTCTCGGTATAAGCCTTCATCGAACCTTTGTATACTTTCTTGAAATGGTTATCC
Organism: uncultured Porphyromonadaceae bacterium; assembly: GCA_947174225.1. Lineage (GTDB taxonomy): Bacteria > Bacteroidota > Bacteroidia > Bacteroidales > Muribaculaceae > Lepagella. The sequence goes on from CAMWIF010000318.1 coordinate 3,375, forward strand.
ACAAGGGTGGTGTCAAGTCGATTCACACGGCTCACGAGTGAAGTGGTGTCAAATACGTTGAGGCTCTTGCCCACATCGTTTAGCACTACGATTATGGAGTCGGCAAGTGAGGGATCGCCGTCGAATGTCACGTGGTAGGCGGTGTTCCATATCAGTCCCTCTGTTTTCTGGAATCGGCTTTTGACGCAGCCGAAGAGAAACAGTGCTATGAAGAGGGGAAGCAC
>CAMWIF010000319.1 GCA_947174225.1 uncultured Porphyromonadaceae bacterium
ATAGGGTAATTTTTCCTTGAATACCGAAGAAAGGGGTGACAAACGCCCCGGTCAGAATTATGACCAGGGCGAGATGTAATAGAATAGTGAATGGTTGATTTTTCATTATCAGAACCTTACAGACTCAATTTGGATAAGCGTCAGATAGCGTCTACAAACTTCACTACAGCGTCGCGGTCGGCTTTGGGAAGCTTTCTGAACAATTCGATTGAGTAACGTGCGTCGCTTCGGGGAGAGAATCCGTGCCACATGATAGCCTCCATCGTGGTGCGTGCGCGGCAATCGTGGAGACGGTCGGCTGTGGGGCTGCCGGTGACTTTCTGATGCAGACCGCGTCCCCAGAGAGGAGTGGTGCGGCACCAACCGCCACGAATGTCATTCTCCATACAGAGTTTATGCTGCACCATATCGGTGTAGGGCCAAATCTTCTGGTAGGGGAACCGGGGGAGCTCGTTACCTTTAAAGAACGCAGCCGGATCTACTATATTGTCAGCTCCTGTGGTCCAGGAGGGACGGTGGCAGTAGTCGCACCCGATTTCAGCGAACACCTCACGTCCGCGCACCACTTCGGGATTATCAACGTCGCGCACAGCGGGCACGGCAAGACCGCGATGCCAAACCATAAGGTCGGTATACTCGTCGTCAGTCATTTCAGGGTCGAGGTTCTTATCTGTGAGATAAGCGTAGATGCGCTCCTCCAAGGTTCCTTCCCAATATGTGGGATGTGCGTGGTCAGGGTCGATACGGCTGATATAGCTCTCAAATCCTGCTTGCACCTCAGGATCTTTCGAAGAATACAGTGCGTATGTGCCGGCAGCGTCGAGGTAGTGATAGCGACGGTCGGAACGGGTCACGTTGGTGATGTTCCAAATGGCGTTGGCACCTGCGGCATCCTGGAGCGGACCGCGAGACAGGGCGTAAGTGAAACGTCTTACATAGGGTGTGCCGTCGCCCTGAAGTGCATTGCTATACATTGATGCCCAAGAACCGTTGGCATAGAAAGCCGGGTTGAGACCGTTGGTCATATAGCCCTCCTGTTCCTCCTGACGATACTGGGCGAGGATATCCTCTTCAGTGATAGCATCGAGGAGACCCGTGCCGTAGACACCGATTGTGGACTCCAGTTTCACGGCATACTCTCCAGGGAGCGTGTAGCCTTGATTCACTACATAAATCGCATCTGAGGGCATTGTTACCTCCGGATATTGCAGTTCATATGTCTCGCCGTCGGCAAAAGAATTGTTCCATTCATCCACGGCGTTCTTCCAGCTCACCTTGATTTTCGACTCGTCGACCGGGGCTTTGAAGGGTGCCACAGCATGACCCTGCGGCATACCGGCAAGCCACGATACATATGCCTCCGTGTTGGGGTCGTGCACCACCAAAAGACAGCCGTTACCTATATCGTTGGTGTTGAAGCTCCCCTCAGGTATGCGTGTGCCGTGACCGTAGTTGGGATGGCAGTGTGTGCAGGACGTGCGGATATATACAGGTCCTAATCCGCTTCTGACTCCCTTTTGATTGGTCATAAACGGTTTCTCGAAAAGAGCTTCACCGTTCTTGAACGACTGGTAAAGTCCTTGGCGTTCGATAGCCGGAGCGGGCTGCTCAAACACGTTGGTGGTGCTGAGAAAGGTAGTGCCCAATTCACCTCCGGCATAATACCATTCGGGAAGGTCGGCAACCTGAGGATTCTCATCGTCCACAATCTTCTCTTCGGAACAGGCTCCAAGGGCAGGAATGATAACAGACAAGGAAAGAAGTCGGTATATCTGGTGCTTTTTCATTTCAACTACTTTTTCAAGCAAATTCATAAATCACTGTTTAGACAGTGGTTAGGACTTATCGTCCCACCACCGCTGACATCGCTTTTTCGAGGGCTGCCACGAGTGTGTCGCCTGCTGCTTTCATTGCGCTTTCGCTAAGTGCGCCTGTGGCATTCTTTGCAAACGGCTCGGGTATCAGTTCAATGGCTGCGATAGCGTCTTCGATAGCCTGGCGTACTTCCGTGTCGGCAGCGGCGTTGACGCTCTTAACATAGTCGCTCACCGAAGCGTCGCCTGAGCGGCTGCCGAGATAGGCGTTGCGCACCGAGCGGATATTGTCGGCAAAGTCTTCGATAGAATTGAGAGAGTAGGGAGATTCGATATAGTTCTTATCTTCAAGCGACGAACCCATGTGGGGACGGCCGATCTTTGTATTGCCCACCTCATCGGCTATGTCGATACAACCCTGTATGATCTCCTCGGCAGCTTCCTGATAGGTCTTGAAGCGTGAACCGGGCTGTCCGGCATTCTTCATTTCCCATCCATACTCCTCAGCGTAGTCGAGTTCGGCATCCTCAAGGATTTCCTGCTTCAGAGAGGAGATGTTGTCGGTGCCTGCCCAGCAAGCCTCAAGACACACGCACTGCTGGCAAAGGTCGTCGGCAACCGCAACCAAATATTCCAATTCCTCAGGTGTGTAGTCGGCGGAGTGGACGAGGGAATGATTCTCATCTTCGGTCAGCTGGAAGAGCATATATTCTACAGCGTGGAAGCCGATGAGTCCGTAGCCACCGTTATTTTCGAGCGACCAGCTATTGCCGTTGCGTATCTGCGTGAGGAGATTGTCCATAGCAGCCTTGTCGAGAGGCCAGGAGTCGATGTGCGGGTCAATGTTATGGTTGGCAGCGGGACCGAAAAGGAACGCCTCACTAAGCTCCCAGCTCTTGCGGGCAAGTTTCCAAGCATCGCCGGCAGCCTTAATGTCGGCTTCGGCGAGAGTGCCGGCTTCGTGTTTATCCTGCATAGTGTGGCAGAGGTCGCGCATATCCACAGCTGCGTCAGCCATAGCCTTATAAGTGGGAAGCACGGTATTGTCCACATATGCAGCTGTGGCAGCCTTCAGTGTCTGCTCCTTATCGGAGAGCTGATTCTCATTCTTGGGTTCATCGGAACTGTCGCTGCAAGCGGTCATTGACAATGCTACGACGGGGAGGAGGAAAAGTTTGGAAAGATTCATATCTTTTTGTTTAAGGTTTATAGTTTAGGATTTATGGTTATTTATGGGGTGGGATTATTTGAACCATCCTACGTAGGCGATGCCGAGGTTGATGGACGGCTCGTTGTTATATTTACGGTCGAGAATGCGGTAGGAATAATCAGCTTTGACTACAATCTGTGGGATTGGAAACCAGTTTATTCCTGCTGAGATGATTTGGCGCCCACACCATCCGAGGGGTGTGGAGCTTTCCATACGTGCCATCGAATCGTAATAGTCGTAGCGACCGAACACATAGAATTTCTGGTTGTCGCTGCGCATCTTGGGGATAAGTCCGAAGATATTGTAACCTGCCTCAACACCTGCCGCAACCGCGTCGGAGGCAACTTCCTGGCGCTTGGAGGTTGAATTTTTTGACATTGAGATGTTGAATTTGCTTATATGAGCCGCGTCGGAGAGATGTCCCCAGTCGCCAAACCCACGGATTAGCCAGTTGTGGTCATCATACTTGAAATCGGCAGAGAGGATGGAAACGGTGCCGTGAATACCGTCGTTTTTGGATGATTCGGTAGGGTAGAGGGTATTGCGGAAAGAGTTGCCCACATATCCGCTT
>CAMWIF010000320.1 GCA_947174225.1 uncultured Porphyromonadaceae bacterium
CTTTTAATGACACTTTTCCAATTTCTATTTAAAAACATCCTATTTCCTTTGCTTCGAGAGTTTTTTATTTATAATTTTGTCAATGACTAATCTATATTAATTTTTTCATGGCTGGCGAAATCATAACTGAAATACCCCCACTCTCAGAAAAAGACTGTTTCTATCTCGTAGATAGATTCAAGGATAAGTTTACATTTCCTATACACCGTCACAGTGAATTTGAACTTAACTTCCTTTCAAATTGTAAAGGTGTCCGGAGAGTTGTGGGTGATTCTATTGAAATAGTAGGAGATTTTGATCTCGTACTCGTAGGCCACGGCATTGAACATGGTTGGAACCAACACGAATGTGACAACACCCAGATAAGGGAAATCACCATTCAATTCTCTGAAGATTTATTCGGCGAGACTCTACTCGCCAAGAATCAACTGGCTCCGATACGAAATATGCTTAATGACAGTTCAAACGGTATAGCCTTCCCCTTATCCACCATCCTGACAGTCTATTCACGTCTTGAACGTCTCACCAAGACTGATTCCGGTTTTAACGGTCTCCTTGAATTTCTTGCTCTTCTCAATGATATGGCAGAAGCCGGTAATTATCGTCTGTTGGCAAGTTCATCTTTCGCATCAGTCAAACCCACATGCGACAGCCGCAGAGTTCAGAAGATTGAAGCATATATTGCCGCGCATTATCAAGAGGACATACGCCTTAACGAACTTGCATCGCTCGTAGGAATGGCCCCTACTGCCTTCAGCCGTTTCTTCCGTCTGCGCACAGGCCGCTCAATATCCGACTACATCATAGAAGTGCGACTCGGCCACGCCTCCCGCATGCTTGTAGACTCCACCACCTCAGTGGCAGAGATATGCTATGACTGCGGATTCAACAACATATCTAATTTCAATCGTATTTTCAAGAAGAAGAAAGGACAGTCTCCCAAGACTTTCCGTGAAATTTACCAGCATCATAAGAAACTCATCTGAGAAAACAGTTCTAAGATTCCAATTCACACAACATATTTATCATGAACTACAAACTCATCAAAGCTGCATTCGTCGGCTTATTACCCTTAGTGGCAACAGGAGCCTCGGCAAAGGTTGAGTTGCCGGAAATCATAAGCGACAATGCCGTTCTCCAGCAAAATTCCAATGCCAAACTCTGGGGATGGGCAAAACCCGGAGCCACAGTAAAGGTATCACCCTCTTGGTACAACAAATCATATTCAGCGAAATCAGATGCCAAAAGCGGACGTTGGGAACTCACCGTGCCTACTCCCGGAGCATCCTTTACCCCCTACACCGTCACTTTCGACGATGGCGACGGCACAGAGAAAATCGACAATGTGCTTATAGGAGAGGTATGGTTCTGCTCCGGCCAGTCAAATATGGAAATGCCTCTCCGTGGCTATGGCATACAACCGATAGAAGGCGCTGCCCAAGCAGTGGCATATTCGGGTAAATATCCCGGCATACGTATGGCTAACATTCCTAAACGTGCAGCCTACACGCCACAAGATAAAGTGGAAGGTAAATGGAAAGTCTCAAATCCCGCCGATGCCGGAGAATTTTCAGCACTGGCATATTTCTTCGCCCAGTCACTCACCGACATTCTCAACGTTCCAATTGGCATAATCAACTGCGCCTACGGCGGCTCTAAAGTTGAGGGGTGGATACCGAAATGGAAACTCGACACCTATCCCGGCTGGGACATGGATGCTGAGGAGAAAAAGGATGATATGGGAGAGTGGGAAAGAATCGGCGTGATGTATAATGCCATGCTCAAGCCCGTATTAGGTTATACCGTTAAAGGTTTCCTTTGGAATCAGGGTGAATCAAACGTAGGACGCCACGACGAATATCCGGAGCACCAGAAGGATATGGTGGAGATATGGCGAGACGAATGGGGTCTTGGTGAATTGCCCTTCTACTTTGTCGAGCTTCCCGGTTGGGATTACGGCGACCCTGAAAAAGATGATGCGGCGAAATTCCGTGAGAGTCAGCATCGTGGTGCGGAGATACTTCCCAACAGCGGAATTGTATGTACCACCGACCTTGTATATCCCTATGAGGTACCTGACATCCATGCCCGTAAAAAGAAAGAAATTGGCGAAAGATTGGCATTTATGGCAGCGGCTCGCACTTATGGCATCAATGGCATTCCCAATCAGTATCCCTCCTATAAATCGGTTGAGCTGAAAGGTGATAAGGCTGTTTTGACTTTCAATAACGCCACCGGTGGATTGAATCCTAATATGAATCTCCCCGGATTTGAAGTGGCAGGGGAGGATCAGGTCTTCTATCCTGCAGTTGCAACAGAAGATTGGAACTATCCGTATACGGTGACAGTCAGCAGCGATAAAGTTAAAGATATCAAAGCGGTGCGCTATTGCTTCAAGAACTTCGCAATCGGTCAGCTGAAAGATATGTATGGTCTGCCGCTCATACCTTTCCGCACGGACAATTGGTAATTTAAAAAATTATATAAAATGCAATACTCCAAATTCTTCGGTGCGGCTCTTATGGCAGTCACCATTCTTGCCGGAAGTTGCTCCGGACACAAATCAAACACAACAACCGACTCTTCACCCTTCGTAACTGTAAAGGATGGGGAATTTTACATTGGAGATTCACTTTACCGCTATGTAGGCACCAACTTTTGGTATGGAGCTATCCTTGCTTCTGAAGGACGTGGAGGCGACCGCGAACGCCTTGCCCGTGAACTCGATACACTCCAAAGCATTGGCATCAATAATCTGCGTATACTCGTAGGAGGCGACGGTGCAGAGGGACTTGCCTCCCACATCTCCCCTACCCTTCAAAAAAGTCCCGGCGAATATAACGACACCCTTCTGCGCGGACTCGATTATCTCCTCAACGAACTGGAAAAAAGAGATATGAAAGCTGTGCTGTACCTCAACAACGCCTGGGAATGGAGTGGAGGCTTCTCCACCTATCTGGAATGGGCAGGTGAAGGCAAGGCAGTCAACCCTGCCACCGATGGTTACCCCGCATATATGGCATACGCCTCTAAATTCGTGACCAGCGATTCGGCTATGAATCTTGCATCAAACCATGTCAAAAATATAGTTTCACGCACTAACACCGTCACAGGAAAACCATATTCCGAATCGCCTGCCATTATGTCTTGGCAGATTGCCAACGAGCCACGCTGCTTCTCCTCCGACAACAAAGAGCAATTTGCAAAGTGGATCCAAAACACCGCCTCACTCATAAAGAGTATAGACTCTAATCACCTCGTCTCAACGGGCAGTGAAGGCGCGTGGGGATGTGAGGGCGATATGCAACTCTGGACACGAATCCATTCTTATCCGGAAGTTGACTACGCCACAATCCACATATGGCCCTATAACTGGAGCTGGATAAGCACATCCACCGTCACCGACAGCGTATCTGCCGCATGCCGTAATACCTCCGACTATATCAATTCCCATTATGCAGCTCTTGGAGAGACATTGAAAGAGGGGGGATATAATGACAAGCCGATTGTGCTGGAAGAATTCGGCTATCCTCGCGACAATATGGCAATTGCACCCGGCAGTCCTGTAGAGGGACGAGATGCCTACTATAATCA
>CAMWIF010000321.1 GCA_947174225.1 uncultured Porphyromonadaceae bacterium
TGATGAGCTTCTTCGCGATGTCTATTTCATAATCCATCTCGAATTTAGGAATACGGATCTGAGCGTAGGATCCGGGTATAAAGTTCATATGCTCACCTTTGGGCAGCTGAACGATGAACTCCTTGATGAATGTAGCCACATTCTTATTGGAGATAACTTCACATTCCCATTCCTTGACATCGAGTGCGCTTTCGTCGAGATGTATCGACATATCGCCTTTAACCTTTACCTGACAACCGAGACGCCAATGGTCTTTGATTTGTTTACGTGTGAAATGCACAGCCTCGGTGGGGAGCATATCGCCGCCGCCCTCAAGCACCTGCACCTTACATTGTCCGCAACTACCCTTACCGCCACAAGCGGAAGAGAGGTGTACACCTCCGTCGGCGAGAGTGGCAAGGAGCGACTTGCCGCTTGCGGCATGCACATCCTTTTTGCCGTCGTTGATAGAGATGGTGACCTCACCGGAAGCTACGAGCCAGCTCTTTGCCAGCAGCAGCACTACGACGAGCACGAGGACGATGACAAAGAATATCAGCGCCGCCACCACTACGGAGTTCCAATGAATCATATTAAGTAAATACATAATCGGGATTGATTTAGAGTTTGATTCCGAGGAAGCTCATGAAGGCGATGCCCATGAGTCCGGTAATAATGAAAGTGATACCGATGCCTCTGAGAGGAGCCGGAATCTGACTGTAGGTGAGACGCTCACGTATAGCCGCGAGGCATGTGATGGCAAGAAGCCAACCTATACCGGAGCCGGCACCGTAGACAGTGGCAGTCCATGCGTTAGAGAAATCACGCTGCTGCATGAAAAGCACGGCACCGAGAATGGCACAGTTGACGGCGATAAGCGGAAGGAAGATACCCAATGATGAATATAGGGCGGGAGAGTATTTCTCAATAGCCATCTCTACAATCTGCACAAGCGCCGCGATGACGGAGATAAACATTATGAGACCGAGAAAGCTAAGGTCAGCATCGGCATATTCCTCGCCAAGCCAACTGAGGGCACCCGGTTCAAGGATGAAGTGGTTGATGCACCATGTGACAGGAAGTGCGATTATGAGCACAAAGCACACTGCAACTCCAAGGCCGAATGCTGTCTTCACGTTCTTCGACACGGCAAGGAACGAACACATGCCGAGGAAGTAGGCGAAGATCATATTGTCGACAAAGATCGACCGGATAAACAAATTAAGATTTTCCATAACTTGAATCTGATTTAAGATTGTGGATTGCGGAAAGCATTATTCCTGCAGATCTTTGTTGTGTGAACGGTGAACCCATATAATACATGCCACTGTGATAAGAGCCATCGGGGGAAGAATCATCATACCGTTGTTCTGATAGCCATGTTCATAGCACCACTGCGGCACCACCTGGAAGCCGAAGAGAGTGCCGCTTCCGAGAAGCTCACGGAAGAAGGCAACGATTATGAGGATGATGCCATAGCCGAGACCATTGCCGATGCCGTCGAGGAAGGCGGGCCAGGGGCGGTTGCTCATTGCGAAAGCCTCAAGACGACCCATGATGATACAGTTGGTGATGATGAGGCCGATGAATACCGACAGGGCTTTGCTGACATCGTAAGTGTAGGCTTTGAGCACTTGATCGACGATAACTACGAGAGCCGCTACCACCACAAGCTGCACGATGATTCGGATAGAAGTGGGGATAGTGTTGCGCAGAAGCGATATGATCACGTTGGCGAGAGCAAGCACGGCGGTCACAGAAATTGTCATAACCACAGCCGGCTCAAGTTTTGCGGTTACTGCGAGTGCCGAGCAGATTCCCAGCACCTGAACGATTACCGGATTATCCTTCGAAAGAGGATTGATGAGGGGCAAAAGATTTTTATTGATGTTCATAATGCGGAACCTTTAAGAGATTTGAAGAATGCCGAATAGGGCTCAAGGGAATCGAAGAGCATGCTCTGTACGCCCTGGCTCGTAATGGTACCACCGCTGACGGCATGTACCCATGCTTGGCCCTGAGGTTCTTTCCCGACTTTGGAAACTGCCACAGAGGTGAACACACCGTCGGGAGAGAAAATATTTTTACCCTCAAACTGATCGGAGAAAGCGGGTTTTTCGATTTCCGCACCCAGACCCGGAGTCTCGCCCTGATGGGCGAAGTAAGCCCCATAGATGGTATCGCCGTTATTGTCGAAAGCCACATATCCCCAGATTGGGCCCCAAAGTCCGGCACCATAGACCGGGATGATATATTTGAGACCATTGTCGGTCTGACATTCGAATACGGGCAGCAGACGCTCATCGGCAGGTTTCTTCACTTCAAGGCTGACTTTCACGTTGAAAGCATCCTCCTTAGGGTCGATCTTCTGACCTTTATCGTTTACGATATAGCTGCCGGTAATATACTTATCGAAAAGCTGTGACACGCTCTCGCCCTTTTGCGGCACTATACGGACTGCCGCAAGGATCTGGCGCTTAGTGTCGTTCTGGATATTCTCAATCTGTCTGGGACGGAGTGCCTGATACACTACGGACAGAACTACTCCAACCACAATGACGAGCACAGTGGAGTAGATTATGGTATAGGTGTTGCTTTGTCTATTCATAATTGCCGGAGTGTTATTAGTTCTTTGCCGCCACACGTTTGAGACGGCGATTTATGTTAGCGTTAACCACACAATAGTCAATTAGAGCTGCGAAGCAGTTCATCAGGAGCACTGCAAGCATTGCACCTTCCGGATAGCCTGTGTTATAGCATCTGATGATTATGGCAATCGCACCGATAAGGAAGCCGTAGATATATTTGCCCACGGTGGTGCGACAGGCAGTCACAGGGTCGGTAGCCATAAATACAATTGCGAAGGCGAAACCACCGAGTGAGAGCTGCTCCCAGGGTGTCAGGTAGGTGACGGGATAGAGTGGGGTAGCGAAATGATTAGCCACGAGTGCCATAAAGAAACCACCTAATGCGCCGGAGAGAACTATCCTCCAAGATGCGATGCCTGTAACCAAAAGGAGAGCGAGGCCAAGCAGGATACAGAATGTAGAGGTCTCACCCCAAGAACCCGGATAGAATCCGAAGAACATATCATTGAAAGTGAGAGGAGTGCCGTTAACACCGAGAAGCTGTGCAGGACCGCTTGAGGATGCCAGCTGGCCGAGAGGTGTCGCGCCTGAGAATGCGTCAATAGCCTCCTGTCCTCCCAAGGATACGAACACGTGATCGCCGCTCATCTGCGAGGGATAGGCAAAGAAGAGGAAAGCACGGGTGACGAGAGCCACGTTAAGGAAGTTGTAGCCTGTGCCTCCGAAAACCTCTTTCGCGAAGATTACCGAAAAGGCAACTGCTATGGCAAGCATCCAGCAGGGGGTATCGACCGGGCAAATCATTGGGATAAGGATACCCGAAACGAGGAAGCCCTCCTGAATCTCATGCCCACGTATCTGTGCCACTACGAATTCGATTCCGAGACCTACAATGTAAGCCGTCAGAATCTGGGGAAGTGTGGCACAGAAGCCGTAGAAACAGAGATTGAACACGCCATGGTTGGGATCACCGGTGGCAAGGGGATGCTGCAGACCCACTTTCCACATGCCGAACAGGCAGCAGG
>CAMWIF010000322.1 GCA_947174225.1 uncultured Porphyromonadaceae bacterium
CGCAATCGGTAGGCGAAGAGGGTGTGAGTGATTCCGGGGTACGGCGTATGATTACCGATGCCGGCAGCGATGTTGAAGATCTTATGATACTTGCTGAAAGCGATATCACATCTAAACAACCGGAAAAGGTGCGCCGCCAGCTTGAGGGCTTTACCAAACTACGGGAGCGTATGCATCAGATTCAAGATGCAGATGCCTTCCGCACATGGAAAAATCCTATCGACGGCAATGAGATAATGGAGAAATTAGGATTGCCTCCCGGTCCGGAAATTGCAAAGATGAAAGACCAAGTAAAGGAAGCCATTATGGATGGGCGCGTACCCTATGACCACGATGCCGCCTGGGAATATCTTATGGCAAATTATCATCCTGACCTTTCTGAAAAACTGACTTCGGATAATTCAAAATAAGCTGAAATAAGAATAGCGGCGGAATTTTTGGAATTCCGCCGCTATTCTTATTTTCAGCTCCTTTGCCCTTACGCTATGCGGACGCAATCCCGTAAAAGCAGTGAAAGAATTATTTATTAGTCCTGATTGAGGTTTACACGCTTGAAGTCAACTACTACAAGACCCTTCTCAACACCGTTGAGATACTGACCTACAGTAAGCTTGGCATCACGGTGATATTCCTGCTCCATAAGGCAGTTCTCTTTGAAGAACTTGTTGATACGGCCGTTGGCGATGTTCTGAATCATCTGCTCAGGCATATTGGCAGCCTTAGCTTCAGCAGCAGCCTTGCTCACTTCGCGAACCTTAGCGGCATCCTCCTCAGTGATCCAACCCTTAGCAATGTTAGAGGCAATGTGATCTTCACTGTCGAAATGGTTGGGGTTAAGGCCGGCTTTTCTGATAGCAGCCTCAACAGCCTTCTTAACCTGTTCCTCTTTAGTCTTCTCAACTGCAATGTTATACTCATTGTCAATGAGAGACTGAGCAACGTGGTCACGGTCAACAGCCACAGGATTCATAGCGGCAACCTGCATAGCTACCTCTTTGCCAACCTCGGGAGCGATGCCCTCGATGCTGAGACCTACGATAGTAGCAAGTTTATTGCCAAGGTGCTCATAAGCGGCAACTGTAGGAGCAACGACATACTCGTAAGCGCCAAGCTCCATCTTTTCACCTGTCTTACCGATCTCGTCAGTGATGTTCTCCTCAACTGTGCGGCCATTGAGGTCAAGCTTCTTAACTTCGTCAAGGCTCTTAGCTTCAGCAGCGACTGCGGCGTCAAGGATAGCCTTTGTAAGAGCACGGAAAGACTCGTTCTTAGCTACGAAGTCAGTCTCACACTTGAGAGCTACGATAGCACCGAAACCGGGTTTAGCCTCTGCGAGTACACAGCCCTCAGCAGCCTCACGATCCTCACGCTTGGCAGCTACAGCCTGACCCTTCTTACGGATAATTTCGATAGCTGCCTCGATGTCGCCGTTAGTCTCAGCGAGAGCATTCTTGCAGTCCATCATACCTGCGCCGGTCATATGACGCAGTTTCTTTATATCTTCAATTGATACAGCCATGTCTGTAATTGATGTTTAAAATTTATTATTCAGCGACCTCAGTTACTTCTTCTGTGACGGTAGCCTCAGCAGGAGCCTCTTTGTCATTACGACGTACACGGCGACGCTTTCCGGCATTGCCCTCTGCGCCTTCCTCCTTATCCTCAGGAGCATCCAATTTTTCAACCTTACGCTCCTCAAGACCCTCAGCCATAGCACCGCATACAGCGTCAAGGATAATCTCGATGCTCTTTGATGCGTCGTCGTTTGCCGGGATTACGAAGTCAACGTTCTCAGGGTTGGAGTTGGTATCTACAATACCGAACACAGGTATACCAAGACGGTTAGCCTCAGCCACTGCGATATGCTCTTTCATAACGTCTACTACGAAGAGAGCGCTCGGAAGGCGAGAAAGATCGCTGATAGAGCCAAGGTTCTTCTCAAGTTTGTCACGCTGGCGCTTGATCTGGAGTTTCTCACGCTTTGACAAGTTATCGAAAGTACCGTCTTTCTGCATCTTGTCGATAGTTGTCATCTTCTTCACAGCCTTACGGATTGTGGGGAAGTTAGTGAGCATACCACCGGGCCAACGCTCGATAACATAAGGCATTCCTACGGACTCAGCCTTGTTGGCGATAGCTTCCTTAGCCTGCTTCTTAGTGGCTACGAAAAGAACCTTACGACCACTCTTTGCAATCTGCTTGAGAGCCTTGGCTGCCTCGTCAATCTTAGCAGCGGTCTTAGAAAGGTCGATGATGTGGATGCCGTTACGCTCCATAAAAATATAAGGAGCCATTGCGGGATTCCATTTACGTTTGAGGTGGCCGAAGTGGCAGCCAGCTTCGAGGAGCTGGTCAAAAGTGGGTGTTGCCATTTTTTAAATTTTGCTTTTTGGCAGTTAGGATAAACTGCACGGTTTGTTTACTTTCTTTTTTAAATTTCGTTAGAAATCCAATCCGCAGGTAGGAAATTAGTATACTTCGGGCTTCTCAAAATATAAGAAGACCCGAAGCGTATAAATCATCCTGTGGATTTAGATACTAAACAGAATAAGCATTGAAATACGGAGCCGACATTAACGCTTGGAGAACTGGAAGCGTTTACGAGCTTTGGGCTGACCGGGTTTCTTACGCTCTACAGAACGCGGGTCACGGGTCATGAAGCCTTCAGCACGGAGAGCGGGTTTATCCTCCGGATTAATCTTTACAAGCGCACGAGCGATAGCGAGACGGAGAGCTTCAGCCTGTCCTTTGTAACCGCCACCGTCAAGGTGAGCCATGATGTCATACTTTTCAGCCACATCGAGAGTATTGAGAGGCTGGCGTACGATATACTGAAGAATAGAAGAGGGGAAATATACGTCGATAGGACGCTTGTCGATAACAATGTTACCAGTGCCCTCGGTGAGATATACTCTGGCTACAGCAGCTTTACGGCGGCCAATTGCATTTACTTTTTCCATCGTCTTCTATTATTTCACTTTATTGATATCAATTACTTTGAGATTCTCTACATTATGACCGTGCTCCGGACCATTGTAGACATAAAGATTGCGGAGCTGCTGAGCGCCGAGAGGGCCTTTCGGGAGCATACCCTTAACAACCTTGATGAAGAGAGGATGACGACCGGCCTTAACAGTCTTCTTATAAGACTTTGCCATAAGGTCGCCGGGAGTGAAAACGCGCTGACCACCGGGATAACCTGTGTAGCGGAGATACTCGCGGGTGTTGAATTTATCCTTGCTCATCTTCACCTTGTCGGCATTGATGATAATAACGTTGTCGCCGCAATCGAGGTTGGGCGTGAAGTCGGCTTTGTTTTTACCGCGAAGAATTTTTGCCACTTTTGAGCAGAGGCGGCCGAGCACCTGATCGGTAGCGTCAATCACTACCCACTGCTTCTCGATTGTAGCGGGAGTCGCTGAAAGCGTCTTGTAACTTAAAGTATCCACCTTGGATTTAATGTTTTAAAAGATTAATCAAATTAACCGGCATACTGTAAATCAGCACACTGGCATAAGCTGTCTCAACAATAGCATAGCGAGAAAGGCCTAAAATCGCACTACCCTATTGCCAAAGAGATACCA
>CAMWIF010000323.1 GCA_947174225.1 uncultured Porphyromonadaceae bacterium
ATGGGGAATTGGAAGTCACGGTTCTCATTATAGAGAATAGTCTCGCTATTTGCTACTATGGCGTCAACTTCCTCCTGCACCTCCTCATCGCTAAGGTAGCCCTGCTTAAGGGAGATGGCATAAGATGCCACATCGTTACCCTTAACTACGCTGAGTATTGAATATTCCTGACCGGCTTCGTTGATAAATGTACCGGCATTAGTCATAGATATATTGTAGTCAGGATAGCCGGGAAGCTGGAAGGTATTAATTTCGGGAGCCCATGCACCTACACCGGGTACATAGTAAGACATCATAACAGTTATGACGCCGGTCTCCGGATCAAAGTAGCTTGCGTGCTCATAGTCGGAAGCATAATCCCTAGGATTGATCCGGGTGTAATAAATATAGCTATCACACATCCAAATATTTGCAGTTGCATCGTAGGCATCACCTGTATCAAAGGGCTCAACTGTCACCTCCTTTGTGGCAGTATTAACCGAGATAGTGATACTATGATCTTCTTCGATAAGATCGGGCACCTGATATTGCACCTGAGAAGAATTCAGCAGAGATTTACGCTCATAAATGTCATAAGAATAAGTGCCTCCATAGAATGCAGTTGTCCAGTATGTGTCGCCGTCCATCTTAGTCCAATTGCTCCAGGGAGCGTAGAGGATGCTGATGTTCTGAACAGTCTTGCCATAAGTGGCGAGTCCTTCACCTTCGAGTTCGAGAGAGATGTTGTAGGTGGTCTCAGCTACGATCTTGTCGAAATCGAATGTGATGGTGAGGGGGGCTGTCTCAGCACCGTCGGCAAAGCTCACGGTTGACGGAATATTGAAGATGTCAGTTGCCTGCGTACCGACAGTTGCTGTAGCTTTGACATTGGCTGAAGCCGCACCGCTCTTGCTGAGACGGCTTACATCTACTGTCACGCTGTTCTGACCCTCGGCAAGGTCGAAAGAGGAAGCAGCGGTGGTGGCAAAGAATATCTGGGCACCGGTCGGAGCCACGGCAGGCTCGTAATCTACCTCTTTAGTACATCCAGCCGCACCGGCAAGGATCAGCGAAAGAGCCGACGCCGTTAGAATATTATATAGTTTCATATAGTTTCTATTTGATAAATGTTACTGGAAAAGTATATTAGAGGGTGACTAAAGGATAGCATCCTGAGGGGTCGGGATTGTTGTAGTCCTTCACGGCAAGATTGGAAGTACCCTCTGACTGGATAATCACGAAGTTCATCCATGCCGGGCGAGTGGTGGTGTTAAACAATGTAGGAGTGGCGAAATTCGTTCCTGCATATGCTCTTACCACAGGTTTGTTAAGACGTTTGTAGTCGAAGAATGAAAGCCCTTCGCCCCAGAACTCGATACGCTTCTGAAGGAATATCTCATCTACCACTTCCTCTTCTGAAGTGCCACGGCAGGTATAGGTCGGATAGCGGTAGGTCTTCATAAAGTCTTCGAGAAGCTGTTTACCCTGAGCCGGTGATGTGTGAGCCACTGCCTCAGCTTCGATAAGGTACATTTCCTCGATACGCATAAGAGGAACGGCAGTGGCGGAGCCTACGTTGTAGTCAGCAGTATTGCCTGAGCCGGGACGGAACTTGAATGAGGAATATTCAGGAAGCTCAGCAGCGAAAGCTGCGTCTAGCACCGGTTCCTGTCCGGATAGGGGAGTGCCTTCGGGTGCTTTGAAAGAAAGCTTACGGAAGTCGCGGTCGTTTATCTTATTATAAAGCTCTGCACCGATCATATTGAATGGGCCGGCAGCCGCATAGCCATACTGTGCCTCATTGCTTGACCATGAAGTCCAGTTGATGATACCACTCTGCACGGCGTCATCCTCCTTTACAGCTTGGAAGCACCACATCCATGAGGAGATAGGCTCGTTGAAGCCGGAAGTTGTGCTGAGCCATTGATCGCGGGTGGTCGGTGTATACTGACCGGTTGCGATAGCCTTACGTGCATACTCGGCAGCCTGTGTATAGTTCTCATCCCACATATAGGCACGTGCCTTAAGACCATAGACTACTGAAAGGTCGGGGAGGGTCTTGGCAGAGCGAGTAGCAAGTGAGATGATTTCCTCAGCCTGGTCAAGGTCAGAAATGATGAAATCTAACATCTCCTTGTGGGGTGCACGGGGATTATTACGTGATTCCTCTTCAGTGGTCTTTTCGGTCACGATTGGGACTGTAAGACCAAGCACATCCTTACCGTCAGGGCTTACAGGCTCTGTGCCGTCGTTAAGGAGAAACTCATACATACGAGCCATATCGAGATAAGTAGAAGCACGGAAAGCAAGACCCATACCATAGTAACCCTTCTGCACATCGCTGGCAGTCTCAAGGTCTACGGCACCTAAGATGTTATTGCATGTGAGCACTTGCTTGTTGTAGAAGTTCCAGATATATTGGGTGCTCATATAGCCCTGTCCGATATAACTGTTCTGCTCCCAAGCGGTGTACCAGTCATAGCCGCTTGAAACGATTGCGTAGTCTGCGGTCATCACGTCGCGGATGTGCATCATCGATCCGTAGCCCCAGTCATAAGCCTGACTACTGCTAAGCAGGTCATATTTGTTGAAGTAGGCGGGCATTGCCCAGAGCAGAGCCTCGGTGGCCTTTGAGGAGGCGGCAAGCTGCTCTTGTGTGGCGCCGTTGGTAGGGAACGTCTCCTCTACACAGGCGGTGGAGAGCATCATTGGAGCAACGAGGGCGCTTACCAAAAGATATTTATATGTTCTTTTCATTATGAATTCGCTTTGGAGGTTAGAATGTTACCTGGATACCGCCTGAGAGAGTACGGATAGGTGAATAATAAGTGTTGTTGATGTTGGCATTGGTGTCAGATCCTGCTACACCGGTCATTGACTGACGCGGATCTGTGCCCTGACGCTTTGCCCATAGCCATACATTCTCGGCTGCGAAATAGATTCTCACCTTTGAGATGAATGCTCTTTCTGTTATCTTAGAGGGGAGGGTATAGCCAAAGTTGATGTTTTGGAGGCTCAGATAAGATGAAGAGGTGAGGAAACGGTCGGATGCAGAGGCAGTGTACTGGTCTGCGTATTGGAGACGTGGTACGTTGGTATTTTTATTCTCCGGAGTCCAAGCTTTAAGAATGTCTGCGTGCCAGTTCTGTCCACGGCTGTTGCTCTTGGGAGAGTCCATGAACATTGCGTACATTGAATCGTAGAACTGACCGCCGAGAGAGTAGTTGAAATCGAGAGAAAGGTCAAATCCGAATGCCTCAAGAGAGGTGCCGAAACCGCCGTATGCGCTGGGGAGAGCTGTGCCACAAAGGAAGTAGTCGCTTGTTCCGAGCTTGTCGTAAGTTGTCTTCTCGAGAGTTTCCTTACCGTTTTCGTCTTTCACACGCTTATAGTAGAGAGCCTGACCGTTTTCGGGATCCGGACCTGCATATTTGTATTTCTTATATGTATAGAGGGGTTCACCCTGACCGAAGAAGAAGTTACCGCTTGAATAACCCTTCACGCCGTCGATGGTCTCATTCTTACGCTGCTGAGGAAGTTTGGCAAGGATGTTCTTATACCATGTGATGTTGGCATTGACTGTCCATGTGAAATTCTTTGTGTT
>CAMWIF010000324.1 GCA_947174225.1 uncultured Porphyromonadaceae bacterium
AGGAAAAAATATTACAAAGGCACATGCAAACACAAAGACAAAAAAGAAAACTGCTTCAAAAAAGAAGAGCCCTGCCGCTTCTACGGCAAGTAAAAAGATAACTTCTGCGACAGCTTCTAAATCTAACAAGTCTTCTAAAGCATCCAAATCTTCCAAAGTTTCCGGTAAGAAAACCATAGCTAAAAATACAGCTACCGGCAAGAATAAGAAAAAACGCACCACTGCGAAGGCAAAAACACGCAAAAGAAAGACCACACCGGCATTTACACCTTATACCCCTCCCGCAGAGCCTATCCTCAATGACTCACTCACTCTACTGGTGAATTCAGAGGTGCTGGAATGGATTCCTAAATCTGCTAATCCCGGTGGGCTAAGGGTTAATAGTGTAATTCCCGATAGTCGTACACGTACTGCTAAAATTGGTCTTAACGAGAACTTTACCTATCTGCCTGTCACTTCACAACTCATAAGCGATATGACAAAAAAGATAGAATCCATTCTTCCGGATTCTATCTCAGACTACTATATATCTTTAAATGTAGGTCCACGTCTTTATTCTTACTATATTACTACAATCGATAAACTTCCTGAGAAGCATCGTAAAAACACTCCATTTGTAAGTGAGAGCAATCCCGAGGTGGTGGCTAAAAAAGGTATGGATGGCGACATCATAGCTATGTGGCCAAGTCATGGGCGTTATTATAAGCCTGATGCCGGCAGTTGGATGTGGCAACGTCCTCAGCTGTTTCAAGAAACAGAAGACACTCACACAATGTCGTATATTTATCCCTTTGCGGTGCCTATGCTTGAGAATGCCGGCGCTTATGTCTTGCTTCCCAGAGAAAGAGACATTAATCGCAACGAGGTTATTGTAGATAACGATGTCAATGATTCCGGACTTCTCTTTTCTCAACCTTATTATAAGGAAATGACAGGTTCATCAAAGTGGGTGACCGGCACAGAAGACGGTTTCATTTATGATCTGCCCGATTTTCGTGACACTGAGAATCCATTTGAGAATGGCACTTACAGACAGACTACTACCGTTACATCCGGTTCACCATCCGTAGCAGCTTGGTATGCTGATATTCCTGAAGATGGAGAATACGCAATATACGTTAGTTATAAGTCTCTCCCAAATTCTACTTCCGACGCTCGTTATACAGTTAATTATTCCGGAGGTGCAAAGGAATTTGTTGTAAACCAAACAATGGGTGGAAGCACATGGATATATTTAGGTACTTTTCCACTCGAAGCTGGTTATAGCGATTCAGAACCGGTTGTTACATTGTCAAATTTGTCGAAGACTCCGGATAAGATTGTCACCGCAGATGCTGTTAAGATTGGTGGCGGTATGGGTAATATTGCCAGAAGTCCCAAGAGATCTGATGTCTACTTTGATCCCTCAACTCCCGAAGAGGGTCTTGTCAGCACTACCCTGATTGATGATGAGGAAGACGACGAAGAGGATGATGAGGAAGACGACGAGGCTTCTATTGATGAGTCTTCTCAATTCGATGATGATACAAATAACAAAGCCAACTCCACACCGGCAATTCCCAAGACCTCCCCTACTTTCAAAACCTCAGGAATGCCTCGTTTCTTGGAGGGCGCCCGTTATTGGTTGCAATGGGCAGGCATGCCGGAATACATCTACTCCCCATATCACGGCACTGATGACTATAAGGATGACTATACTTCAAGAGGTCATTGGGTAAATTATCTGGCAGGTGGCTCGCGTGTTCTTCCTAATCAAGAGGGTTTGAATATACCTGTAGACGTTGCTATGGCTCTTCATTCCGATGCCGGAAAACGTGCTGATGATTCTTTTGTGGGCACCCTCGGTATATACTATACCAATGGAGGTGATAAATACACTGATGGCACTCCAAGGGCTAACTCCCGTACACTTACTGATATGCTGATGCGACAGATTACCGGTGATATAAGGCAGACTTGGGAACCTAATTGGACACGCAGATCAATGTGGGATAAATCCTATGTAGAAGCTCGGGTACCGGAAGTACCAACTACGCTTATAGAACTTCTCTCCCATCAGAATTTTGCGGATATGAAGTATGCCTTAGATCCTGCTTTCCGCTTCACGGTAAGTCGCTCAATATATAAGGCTCTTGGTCGATTTGTGGCAGAGAGAAAAGATAGAAAGTTTGTGGTACAGCCCCTGCCGGTAAAGGATTTCCATATCTCCCGTGTCAAGAAAGACCATTACCGTCTTGCTTGGCAACCTACTCCCGACCGTCTTGAACCGACAGCTACCCCATCAAAATACCTGATTCTTGAGCGCACGGCAGATGAATTAGGTTTCCATTTCCTTGGAGAAACCACTTCCACCCATTTTGATGTGGTAGTAGATGATTACGATATCCACTCCTTTAAGATTATAGCTGCAAATGAAGGTGGCAAATCTTTTCCCTCAGAGATTCTCGCAATCAGAGAAGCACCTGGCGAACACACACCAATCCTGATTATAAATGGCTTTACAAGAGTGTCAGGTCCGGAAAACTTTAGTGAAGATGGGACAGCCGGATTCAATGCGGAAGATGATTTTGGTGTACCCTATATTAACGACATAATGTTTATAGGCTATCAAACCGAGTTCAGGCGTAGTGCCGGCGAGTCCTTTGGCAAGAGCAATGGCGATTATGCCACTCAAGTTATAAGCGGTAACACATTCGACTACCCTTATCTTCACGGTGTGTCAATAGCGGCTGCCGGCAGAGGGTTTGTGTCGGCTTCTGTTGGTGCTGTTGTGTCAGGAGAGGTAAAACTTGATAAGTATAAGACCATCGATCTGATTCTTGGCAAGCAGAAGACCACTGTCACCGGTAACGGCAATACAGGAATAAGGTTTACCGCTTTTCCCAAAAAGCTACAAGAGGAACTTACTTCATTTACCCGTCACGGTGGCGACCTGTTTGTTTCCGGGCAATATGTTGTCTCTGACTTAGCCGACTATCGTTCACCCTCCGGAAGTAAAGATTTCTCTTCCAATGTCCTTGGAATGGTGCCCGGTTATGGTTCACGCCCATATAGTGGTAAGCTTGACGTTGCTGCTGCTTCCGGTGTTTCTGTTCCATCCATTAAGTATAGTAATACCTTGAACGATAAAAGATATATAGTTGAGAATCCTGATGTACTCAATCCTTCCGGTAAAGTGAGTGTGACTCCCTTTATGACCTTTACTGACACTCTGCTTCCTGCAGGTTACTTCACGAGGAATGGTAAAAGCAACGGTGTAATTATGAGTATACCGTTTGAGTCTATTGAAGACTCTACAACAAGAAATCAGGTAATGAACGCGATTCTTGAACATTTGGAAAAATAATAATTCGGGAACTTAAGCAGGTCGGAGTTATGCTACTGCTTAGGTTCCCTTTTTAATTTAGAGTAATGAAACTGATAAGATTTACTGATGTTGATGCGCTGAGAGACGAAATTTTCAAAAACAGTCTTGAGCAGTTTATTCTTGTTCAGCTTGATGATAAGAAAGTGACTTTCGATTCGATTTTCCTGCAGCGTATGGAAGAGGTCGCTGCCGATTCGGACGCCTCTATAAC
>CAMWIF010000325.1 GCA_947174225.1 uncultured Porphyromonadaceae bacterium
AATAAGCGTATATCTAAGGAATAAAATCGTATGACAAATACGTAGAATAATAAATGTTTGAGTTATAAATTATTATAAAACTGAATTGATTATGAATTTTGAAGAACAGATTAAGAAGGATCTTCATCAGTATCTGATGAGTGAGAAGAGAGTGGATGAGAAGTTGCCGGAGTGTCCCGATGTTGAGGCACTTTGGCCATCCGTCGAGAAGGCGTATCTGCCCGATGCCGTGAGGGAATTCCCTGAATATCCTGTGGTGTCGCTTGGGTGGATTATGTTTGTAGGTATGGCTTTCGCCAAATATTGGGATGTCGATTGGGAGAAGTATGCGAATGTGAGCGGTGAACAGCTCTACATTGACCTGCGCGACGTTAAGGGTTATGATAACCTTGACGACGTGGTGCTTTATGAAGTGCTTGGTCTTGATAAAGAGGAGGGCGAGAAGGTCAGCGAGATTGTCGGTGAGTGTGCTGCCCGCACTTTGAGTGCTATTCAACATTCAGGCATCGAACCCGGTACTGAGAAAGCTGTCGAGGCTTATCGCGGTGCGTTGCACGCCCTGTATATTATGGGTATGGCAATGGAATTGAATGCCCTCGGCTATCATATGCAGCTTCTTGGATAATTCTTTGAAGTCTTGTGAAGACGGTTCGGAGACAGACTATCAATAGAGGTATTTCAGCTGAGGCGGAAGGTGAGGCGATGATAGGGGGTGACACCGTGGGTGGCGATGGCTGCGCGATGCGCTTTCGTTGGATAACCCTTGTTGACTGCCCAACCATAGTCCGGATACTCTTCTGCCAGACGTTCCATCAGTTCGTCGCGGTGAGTCTTTGCAAGTATTGAGGCAGCCGCGATTGACATATAGGTGGCATCCCCTTTCACAACAGTTGTGTGGGGGATGTCATTGTATTTTCGGAACCTGTTGCCGTCTACAAGTATATGCTCCGGGCGTATTGACAACGCATCCAAAGCTCGGTGCATACCCGTGATGGAGGCTTGAAGTATATTGATACAGTCGATTTCCTCTGCTTCAACCATCACCACAGCCCACGCCAATGCTTTCTCTTCAATTATAGGTCGTAATTGGGCACGCTTCTTCTCCGAAAGCTGTTTGCTGTCGTTAAGCTCGGGACAATCGAAGTCCGGAGGTAGGATGACTGCCGCACAGCTTACCGGTCCGCATAAGCAGCCTCTTCCGGCTTCATCACAACCGGCTTCGATAATTCCTTCGTTTAGAAAAGGCTTTAGCATCGACGTATTATTTTATGAAAGGTTATTTCAAGAATTTGATTGAGTTGAGAGCCTAATGTTAATAGGGTGTGGCGCCGGTATTTCGGGAGCTGATTCGGAGATCAGCTATCCATATTTATTTGTCACGGTCAATGATGTAGGAGAAGATGTCGCATAGCGACTGTTTCCATTGCGAGTCTGGATAAACGCTGAGAAGTTGCTCTGCCTCCCGCTGCATACCGCGCATACGCTCATAGGCATACTCAATGCCGCCGTGCGACTTCGCAAAATCAATGAGGGCATCAATTTCCTCGTTGGTCAGGTCACCACGACGCAGTAGGGCTTTCATCGGCTCAGCCTCCGCTTCAGGAGCTGTATTCAAGGCATAAAGTAATGGCAGGGTTACTTTCCCCTCGCGCAGGTCATTGCCGGTAGGCTTACCGATAAGTTTTGTGTCGTAGTAATCGAAAATATCATCCTTTATCTGGAAACACAGTCCCAACATCTCGGCAAACTCCACAAGGGGAAGATACTCCTCAGGAGTGGCACCGGCAGTCTCCGCACCCATCTTGGCACAGTTGCGGAAAAGGGAAGCTGTCTTCTTACGGATCATACCGAAATAGCTCTCCTCATCAAGATGATGGTCGCGGGCATTGCAGATCTGGTCAATCTCTCCAAGCGAAAGCTCCTTGCCTAAGTCAGAGAGGGCAGAGATGATGGCAATGTTGCCGGTCTTGATGCCGGCTGAGAGTGCGTTGGAAGTGAAATAATCGCCCACCAACACCGCTATATGATTACCCCATTCGGCATTGATGGTGGGATTGCCGCGACGCAGGGTAGTCTCGTCAACCACATCGTCGTGTATCAGGGAGGCATTATGCAGCATCTCAAGGGCGGCTCCCGCGTGGAGCACGTGCTCATTGACGTTGCCAAAGAGACCCGCACTCAGTATCACCATAATCGGACGAATCTGTTTCCCCTTGGTGGTGAGATAATTGGACACAACAGTATTCATCAGTTCGTTGGAGGTAAACAGCGACTGATGGATGATGGCGTTCATTCCGGAAAGCTCTTTCGAGAGCCTGTTTTGTATGACGGTAAGTTGATCCATATCGAAATTACGTGCAAATTTAATAAATTCTCTCCAACTACTGCCACTAATAGCGATGAATTTGTTAATTTAGCAGAAAAATTTAGCGATTATGAATGAAAACCGCCTGTTTCTCTTAGATGCGTTCGCGTTAATCTTCCGGGCATACTATGCTCTCATAAAGATGCCGCGCCTTACGCAGGGAGGCTTCAACACTTCTGCCATCTTTGGCTTTGTGAATACATTGGAGGAGGTGATCCGTAAGGAGGAACCTACCCATCTTGCCGTATGCTTCGATCCTCAGGGTCCCACGTTCCGAAGCGAAGCCGACGCTTCCTATAAAGCGGAGCGTGAGGCTATGCCGGAAGACATACGTCTGTCGATTCCTATCATTAAGGAGATTATCAAGGCTTATAATATCCCTATCCTTCAAGTGGAGGGGTTCGAAGCCGACGATGTTATCGGCACTATGGCGAAACGCGCCGAGAAGGAGGGTTTCACAACATATATGATGACCCCCGACAAGGATTTCGGTCAGTTGGTCAGCCCCAACGTGCTTCAATATAAGCCCTCTTACCGTGGTCAGGACTTCGAGTTGCGTGGTGAGGAGGAGGTATGTGCCCGTTATGGACTTAACCGCACCTCACAGGTAATCGACCTCCTTGCCCTTATGGGTGACAAGGTTGACAACATTCCCGGTTGCCCCGGAGTAGGGGAGAAGACCGCTGTGAAGCTGATTCAGGATTTTGGCAGTGTTGAGGAGTTGCTTGCCAACACCGACAAGCTCAAAGGTGCGCTGAAAAAGAAGATAGAGGAGAACGCACAGCAGATACGCGACTCCTATTTCTTGGCTACCATCCGCACCGATGTTCCTATCGACACAGACCCGAAAGACTTGGTGCGTAAACCCGAAGACCGCGAAAAATTATTCTCCATATTTAAAGAATTGGAATTCAAATCGCTGCGCGACCGTGTTGCCCGTCGTCTTGATGAGGCTAAAGCTCCTCAGCCACAAGCACCGGGAGCGTTCCCAACCTCTCTGTTTGATATGGAAGGCGGTTTGGACGGTGGGGAAATTCCTGAGATGCAGACTGCTGTCGATCGCCCGATAACGTGGAAGCTTGTAGCTTCGAAAGAGGAGGCTGATGCCTTGGCTGATAAGTCGCTGAAGGCTGCTCAATGCGGTCTTTGCTTCGTGGCTGACGGAGAAAACGATATGACGGCACCGATAAAG
>CAMWIF010000326.1 GCA_947174225.1 uncultured Porphyromonadaceae bacterium
GAAGGCGAGGCTGAGGAATATGGCATCGGCACATTCGTATATTTTGCCCGCAAGCCATTCGACATCAACAAATTCGATTGGTTTGTAGCTAAGAAGTGGCCCAAAAATATTATCCGTGCAAAGGGTATATGCTACTTCGATGATAACACCGATATGTCTTACCTATTCGAACAGGCGGGAGTACAGAAAAAGCTTACTGAAGCCGGACAATGGTATGCCACTGCCCCCGAAGATGAGCTGCAACGCATGCTCGCCACTGAGCCGGGTCTGCAACGCGACTGGGATCCCGTCTATGGCGACCGTATGGAAAAGCTGGTGTTCATCGGGCGTGACCTTGACCGCAAAGCCATAACCGAAGCTTTGGATGCCTGTCTCACCGATCTTTAACCCCACCTCATTTTTCTCTGATTCTCTCCTCCAAGCCAACGAAATGAAAATTCTCATTCTCGGAGCCGGCAAGATGGGCTCCTTCTTCTGCGACCTTCTCTCCTTCCGCCACGAGGTCGGAATCTATGATCCCGACCCCCAGCGTCTGCGCTTTACCTTCAACGCACAGAGATTCTCAACCCCGGAAGAGGTGAAGGATTTCGACCCCGATATGGTGATAAATGCCGCCACGGTGAAATATACCATAAAGGCTTTTGAAGGTGTCCTGCCCTTCATTCGTCCGTCGGCAATCATCAGCGACATAGCATCCGTAAAGACCGGGCTGCCGGAGTTTTACGCAAAAGCAGGCCAGCCCTTTGTGAGCACCCACCCTATGTTTGGGCCCACCTTCGCTTCCTTGTCAAATCTGCGCAATGAAAACGCGGTGATAATAAAGGAGGGCGACCATCTTGGGCGTGTATTCTTTAAAGACCTTTACAATGAGTTAAAACTCAATGTGGTGGAATATACCTTTGAGGAACACGATAAGACCATAGCATATTCACTTGCTATCCCTTTCGCCTCCACATTCGTATTCGCAGGGATTATGAAGCATCAGGATGCACCGGGTACCACCTTCAAGCGTCACTTCGACATAGCTCGTGGTGTGTTGGGCGAAGATGATCATCTCCTGAGCGAAATAATGTTCAATCCCTACACACCCGCCCAGCTTGAAAAGATTCGCGAACAGCTCGGTGAGCTTCAGAAGATTGTCGAGGCGCACGACTCGGAGGCAATGAAGAAATATCTTACCGATTTGCGTGGGAATCTGAAATAAAACTCTCCATTTCACGCAAACCTATTACCCATAAAGGACGTTTTAACAACAGTTAGTAATGTTAAAACGCCCTTTATTATGCTTGATACTCTATCTCGTAAAATACGGCACTTCTTCCACGTCGTCTCCAACATCAGGCCTATCGTATGGATTTGCTTATACGTCTTCCTGATGCCCGTGTTCGCATTCATCTATTGGGGTCTTCCCGACACACAGTTCCGGATTCCCGACGGTGCCGGCACCGACTATTGGTCATGGCTTTATTATAGCATTGTCACCATCACCACCCTTGGCTTCGGCGACTATACCCCGGCTCACGTCTGGGCACAACTTGTCACCGCCATAGAGGTTATGTGCGGTTTGGTAATCCTCGGGTTCTTCCTCAATGCAGTAGGCTCCATGAAGTCGGAAATAGATGTGGAGAGCGAGATTGAGAAACAGAAACAAGCCCATTTTTCCATGGAGAAGGAGAAACTTATGCTTTGCATACCTACAATTATGCATACGCTCAACACCTTCCTCGCATATTGCTATGCCGTAACTACTCCCCTTTCAAAGCGCAACTCCGACAATGCACAATATAATCCCGACTTCACATTCGCGGATATGGCAGACCTCTTCAAACCATCAGGATTGCCATTCGACAACACCCGTCTCCCGGCTGTGGCTCGACTTATCAAATGCTCAACCCACACGTCGCTCAACCTCGACTCCTTGCAGAACCGCATCGACCTCACCCTCTGGCCCGATGTGCTTGAGAATTGCTTCGCCTTCGTAGCCAATTACCAGATGTTCTCATCTACCGATTCCCTCTCCGGTCAGGCAATAGATCTTCTCAAGAACGCCACCGTGAGCGATACCGAGGCAGAGAAGAAACTCTCGTCGGAAATAGCTGCCTACAAAGGTGATCCCGACATCAAGAAAGCAGATGATCTGCAACCCGTGGTCGAACTCTATTTCTTTATCAAAGACAATGCAAAACGTGCCATTCAACTTGAGCAGGAACTGACACGCCTTGCCAACGAATAATTTCCTCCAATTGTAGGCAACTCAAATTTGTTATGGCATCTCAAAATTCAACAAAATCCTCAACTTCCACCTCACTTCCGGGGGCAATACCCAATCAAGGTCCCACTGGAGGTTATTACGCTTTTCTCATATTATACCTTGTGCTCCTGAGCGCATTCGGTTCTTTCGTCAACGATATGTATCTCCCTACCCTCCCTGAGATGGTGAGATACTTCCATACAAGCCGACCTACCGTGCAGCTCGGTCTCACCTTTGGTATGATCGGACTTGGTTTCGGTGAGATTATCCTTGGTCCACTCAGCGACCGCTTCGGCAGAAAACCGGTATTGGTAGTCTCTCTCATAATCTTCTGTATCGGTGCCTTATGCAGTGTATGGTCAAAGACAATCCACATCTTTCTGTGGTGGCGACTCGTGCAGGGCATCGGAGCCTCAGGCGGTTATTTCCTCGCCCGCACAATACCTGCCGATCTCTATCAGGGCAGAGCATTGGCTAAGGTAATGGCATTGGTCGGCGCAATCAACGGTTTTGCTCCCGCTTCAGCTCCGGTAATCGGTGGTTTGGTGGCACGTTCAGTTGGTTGGCAAGGCATATTCTGGATTCTCTTCGGATTCAGCGCGTTGCTCCTTGTGCTCTCCGTACCCTTCAAGGAATCACTTCCCAAAGCTCGCAGGGTCACAGGTCATTTCGGAACTGCATTCCACAACTATGTGGTACTTGCCCGCAATCGTCATTTCATCACCCACGTGCTGCTGAAAGGAGCTGCTTTAGGTGTATTGTTCGCTTACATCTCATCCGCCCCCTTCATTATCCAGTCGCATTACGGCTACACCCAGTTGCAGTTCGGTCTCTTTATGGGTGTCAATGCACTCTTCGTGGCAGGTGGTGCTACAATGGCACTACGCTTCAAGCCCCTCAAGAAAGCAGCCGTCATCGCAGCGTGGGGTCTTACCGCCACAATAGCTGCGCAGTTCGTGTGCTTCTATATGGTAGACAATGTTTGGGTGTACGATGCTCTCAACCTTCCTATGCTCGTTTGCCTCGGAATGCTATTCACCGTAGGCAACACATTGGCAATGAACGAAGGACGCGAATGTGCCGGTGATGCCTCCGCTTTCATCGGACTTGCCGGCTACGTCTTCGGAGCTGTGGTCAGCCCCCTTGTCGGACTCGGCGACATCCTCCACTCCACCCCCATCTGCCTGGCAGTGCTCACACTGATCACCCTCGTAGCTGCTCATCTCTCCCGTGAGCTTACCCCCGACCTCGTAAGCTCCCCACAGCAGCAAAGCAAATAATCCCCAACCCCAAAGCAAATAATCC
>CAMWIF010000327.1 GCA_947174225.1 uncultured Porphyromonadaceae bacterium
GCCATAAACTATAAACTCTAAACCTTAAACCAAATAATGGATAATCAGACCTTAAAAGTCTTGATCGACAAAATCATCACCAACGCCTCTCTCTCAATTGATGAGCGTATCGAAAAAGTGCTCGGACTGGGTCAAGAGGAACACACCAACCATGACCCGCAACAGCAGAAAGAGGAGATAGCTGATGAGATACAAAGACACGAAGAGCGTACGGAAGTGTTACAGCCGGAGCAAGAAGTTATTATATTTAAAAGCCTGATCGAACTCATTCAGCAGAGTGACACCCCCTCTGACTACTACGATGAGTTGCTACAGCTTTATGCCTACCTCGCCGCCACTTATTCTGATATGAACCAATATCGCCCGATAGAAGAAATCGCTGACGATGTTCTTGATCTTATGCGTCACGGTGAACTGTCGTGGGATATTATAGAGGAACCGGTAGCTGAGATTATGGACGTTTTGGGCGACACGGTTTATAACCACGACCTCTACGAGATGCTTATCCTTTACCTCAACACTGCTAACAAAGCGGGAGAGCTAAACGAAAGCATGAAAGGCTGGATACGCAAGATGCTCAAGCTACGTATCCTCCTTGAAGACGGTCGGTGGTGTGACTATCTTCTTAAGACCGACTTGCAGTCGGCAATAGTCAAGCTGATGACTTCCGAAGAATTGCTAAAGATAATCCTCGCTCCTGAAATAAGCGGTCGTAAAAAAGATCCTATAGAATATACCACCGAATGGGAAGACATCTATTATGACGTTGAGGATGAACTCGACAGACGTTTTGCAAACGCACCGAAAGGTAGAGGTTTTTGCTTCCACTACTGGAACGCCAAGAAAGAGCTGCTTAAAGATAAGTACGGTATTGATTGGCGCTCCCCTTCACAAATGAATCCACGTATAAAATTTGATTGATTATGACACTTTCAGATAAATTCCACGAACTCTATTCCGAGTATGAGAAAGACCTGGAGATTGGTAAAGAGATTTATAAACTGATTTCAGAGGCTTCGGAAAGTCCGGAACGTAGCGGACTTTTGGCACTCCTATACCACGAAGGCATCGGCGTGCCAGTAGATCTCGATAAAAGCTTTGAATATGCCGAGCAAGCCACCACAGGAGATGGCGACGGACTTGGCTATTTCCTCTTAGGTTATATGTGCGACAACGCCGAGACCCCCGACCAAGCCGAAGGGGGACCACGCCAGAAATATGACCACTACGACGCAGAGCACTTCTACGAGCTATGTTCGAAGTTCGACAGCAGATGGCGAGACGAAGCCATACTATGGCTCGGAGATTATTATATGGATATGGCTCAGGGTGGCGATCCCGAAGTGGCAGTGGAATATTACGAGAGTATCGCTGATCATAACCCCGACGCAGCGGGATGCCTGAGCGATTACTATTGGAATCTGGTTATGCCGGAATATTTTGAAGACGAGGAATGGACATCCCAACTTTTCAAATGGACTTCCAAAGCTGTTGAACTCGACCCAGAGGAATATTCACACCGTATGGGCTGGATATATGCCGATGGACTTGGTTGTGAAAAATCCTATGACAAAGCTAAGGAATACTTTGAAGCTGCCTACAATCTCGGCGACTGGCGCGGAGCACAAGCCCTTGCCACCCTACTCGAAGAACGAATTGAAGAGCACCCAGACCTCAGCGAAGAAGAAAAACGCAAGCTCTCCGACCAAATAAACATATGGAAAGAGCGTGAAAAAGAGCTATACGAGCAAAGCCTCACCGAAGACGACGAATACGATCCCTCAATCGAAGAAGACTAATCCCTCCCCAGTCCCCCTTCTCCCTGTCCTCTTCAAAGCAGCAAAAAAGTTTGTCTCCGGGTGAAACAGGTCTGTCGCAAGGTGAAAAAGTTTGTCTCCGGGTGAAAACGTCATCTTATGAATAGGCAATTTCCGAATCCCCTCTCGAAGCATTTGGTGTAAACTGAGAGAGAGTATTTCTCAATGGGGAAATACTCTCTCTTTCTATACCGCTATTACAGAATAACGATAGCCACAGACTCTACTGATATGCGTAGTCGTTATCTTACACCAAATGAATCCACTGGTCACGATCTCCCGGCAGCAAGTCAATCACCGGTATCTCAATCATTGTGTAGCAACCGGGCTGCTGACGCATAGCTGCACGTGCAGCACATACCAGCACCTGACCCGTAAGAGCCGGATTGTTTATCTTCATATTAAACTCAAAGAGCTGGTTCTGAGTCTTTCCGCTTACACCCTTACGCACGAGATTGACACCGTGACCCATATCCTTGAGCGCATCTACACTTTCCACTTGCATCACGTGGGTCTCGTCAGAGGCAAAATACGGATCAGCCTTGATAGCCGCTGCCACCTTCTCAAAATCATAACCCGGAAGTACCTCAATATAAACCATACGACGATGTATGCCGGTGCCCACAGGAATAGTCATTGACAAAGCTGCCTTGACACCCTCAACTGCTTTCACAGCCACAGTGTGACCCATACTCATACCCGGACCGAAGTTGGTGTAGGTGATGCCCTTAGGAGCTACTGCCTCTAGAAGAGCCCTTACAACTGAATCACTGCCCGGATCCCATCCTGCGGAAATCACTGCCACAGTGCCGTTCTCTTTGGCAACCTTGCCCAAATTGGCGCGAAGCTCGGCTATCTTTGTGTGAATATCGAAGCTGTCCACAGTATTGATGCCTTTCTTAAGACATTCCACAGCATACTCCTCAACCTTGCGTGTAGGAGTGGCAAGAATAGCAACGTCTACATCCTCAAGCTCATCAATTGAGCCTACCACCTTCAAATCTGAGGGAATACCCTTCCTGTCGGAGGGATCACGGCGAACTATACCCGCCACTTCAAAATCAGGAGCCTCCATAAGAGCCTCCAACGTAAACTGTCCGATATTGCCGTAACCTACTACGGCTGCACGAATTTTCTTCATCTCTTCTTTACTTTAAGATTATTCTCCTTGCAAAATTACTAAGTTTTCAATAAAAATGAGTAATTTTGCAGGTGTTTTTCGCACTCTGTGTTGAAACCCAAACTTTCCCTACATTCTGAGGGACGCTACAGGTAAAGAAGAATTTCAATTTTATAATAGGTTTTTATCTTATGGATTGGTTTATCGATCTGCTGAAGCCGGGAAACTTCTCGCTCGCCAGCACGATTCTACTCTATTCCTTTGTGATATTTGCCGGTATCTACCTTGGTAAGGTAAAGATACTTGGAGTATCATTGGGAGTGACTTTCGTGCTCTTTGTGGGAATCCTTCTCGGCCACTTCGGCTATGGAGTAGAGGCAAACACGCTCCATTTCCTCCGAGAATTAGGACTTATTCTATTCATTTTCTCCATCGGTATGCAGGTGGGTCCCGGTTTCTTCTCCTCTTTTAAAGAGGGTGGCATCCGTATGAATATGCTCGCTATGCTTGGCATCGGACTCAACGTGCTCATTATGCTGGTGATCTACTTCTGCCAGGGAGGAACTTCGGGCGAATCCTCAATAGTTGAGATGATTGGGGTATTAAGTGGCGCGGT
>CAMWIF010000328.1 GCA_947174225.1 uncultured Porphyromonadaceae bacterium
GCCTTGGAATTAAAATCCGCTCACCCCTTGGCAGGAGCAATAGCAGAATGGTGTGCTACCCGTCTCAAAAATCTTCGACAAGAACAAGAAGGGATGACGTTTGACTACATCCTCGGAAAAGGAATTATCGGTGAAGTAGATGGCAGGTCTTATTGGATCGGGAATGAGGCATTAGCTAAGTCGGAAGGTGCGACTATCTCCGAGAGCATGCGCAATGCCATCGGGCAATGGGCATCGGAAGGTGCCGGAATCGTACTTGCCGGTGACAAGGAGAAGGCTCTTATGGCTTTCAAAGTGGCTGATACGGTACGTCCCGATGCACGGGAAGCAATCACCCAACTCAAAGCTGAGGGGATTCGCCCCGTGCTTCTGACAGGAGACCGCCTGGCAACCGCCCAACACGTAGCCCGTGAAACAGGAATAGAGGATGTAGTGGCAGAGACTCTCCCCGGCGACAAACAGAACACAATAATACGTCTCAAGAAAGAGGGAGAATTTGTGGCAATGGCAGGTGACGGAATCAACGATTCGCAAGCTCTTGCTGAAGCCGACGTGTCGATAGCAATGGGAGGAGGCAGCGACATTGCTATTGAAGTGGCGCAGTTGACAATCGTATCCGGACGCCTCACTTTCATCCCTCGTGCCGTAAAATTATCGGAAGCGACCCTTAAAGTAATACGAGAAAACCTATTTTGGGCGTTTATATATAATGTGGCAGGTATTCCCGTGGCAGCCGGAGTGCTATATCCCGTATGGGGGATTCTCCTCTCACCTATGATTGCCTCGGCTGCAATGGCTTTCTCTTCGGTATGCGTAGTGCTTAATTCACTCCGCCTAAATCGTCTGAAAACCTAATCCTCTCCCCTGCCATAAACCCTAAACTTTAAACCCTAAACCAACAAGAATATGAAATTCAAAACAAATGCAAAATGTGCCGGATGCTCCACAGCTATCTTAGGAGCCGTGCGCAGCAAATTTCCCAATCAGGAATGGAGTCTCGACCTCAATTCCGCCGACAAAGTTCTCGAGATGCACGGTGTCGATGATGATCCGCACACCGCCGCCCAAGTGGTGAAGACCATCGAAGAGACCGGCTTCAAAGGTTCCTGGCTCACACAAGGAGAAAACAATCTCTGAATCTAATTCCAGATTCACGATACGCTAAAGTATGATCGAGATTCAAAACGTTACTAAATCTTATGGTCCGCTAACGGTGCTCCACAATGTCTCCCTTACTATCCCGGAGGGAGAGATAATGGCTATAGTCGGTCCGTCAGGAGCGGGAAAGACAACTCTCCTCCAGATAGCCGGAAGCCTTGACCGTCCCGACTCCGGTACGGTTATGTTTGACGGTGTAAATATTTTTTCACTGAAAGACAAGAAACTGTCGGAGTTCCGCAATTCCCATATCGGCTTTGTCTTTCAGTTTCACCGTCTGCTTCCGGAGTTCTCAGCCCTTGAGAATGTGGCTATGCCAGCTTTGATTGCGGGACGCTCACGTAAAGAGGCTTTCGACGAAGCCCGAAAGCTGCTGGAAGACCTGAATCTTAGCCACCGCCTCACCCATAAACCTGCTGAACTTTCAGGAGGCGAGAAGCAGCGTACTGCCATAGCGCGTGCCCTCATCAACAAACCGAGAATCGTACTTGCAGACGAACCTACGGGAAGCCTTGACTCACACAATCGTGAGGAGATACAGGAAATCATATCAGGGCTATGCCGTGAACGTAATCAAACATTTGTAGTGGTGACACACGACCGTGATATGGCATCTATTGCCCACCGTATTGTGGAGATGGCAGACGGGAAAATCATAGAACGTTTGGATATTTGAGTTCTTTTAGCTATCTTCGCATCCGAATTTAAAGAAAATCGAGTTTCTCTAAGCAAACTGCACCTTCAGAGACTCAAAATGAAATAACTTTTAATAACATAATAAGAAAAATGGCAGCACCTGAAAACCAGAACAAGAATCAGCTTCAGATTCAGCTCCGTCCCGAAGTGGCAGACGGCAAGTACAGCAACCTCGCAATGATCGGTCATGGTCCCAACGAGTTCCTCATTGACTTCATCTTCGCAGCTCCCGGTATGCCGCAGGCTCCCGTTGTAGGCCGCATTATCATGAGCCCGGAAAACGCAAAGCAGCTCATGTTCGCCCTCACTGACAATGTGAAGAAATACGAGGCTCAGTTTGGCGAAATCCAGCCCCGTGGCGGCAAGAACCCCGGTATCGGCAACAACTAATTGACAATGGATAACAACCTTACCCTATACAACTCGCTCACGCGCATCAAGCAGCCTTTCAAACCTATTCACGAAGGTCATGTGGGCATGTATGTGTGTGGACCGACTGTTTATGGCGACGCACACTTGGGCCACGCTCGTCCGGCTATCACTTTTGATATCCTCTTCCGCTATCTGCGTCACTTAGGGTATAAGGTACGCTACGTGCGCAATATCACGGATGTCGGACATCTCGAACATGATGCCGACTCCGGCGAAGATAAGATTGCGAAAAAAGCACGGCTCGAACAGCTCGAACCGATGGAGGTGGTGCAGCTTTATCTCAACCGCTACCATCATGATATGGAAGCACTCAATGTGCTTCCCCCGAGTATTGAGCCTCATGCTTCAGGTCACATAATCGAGCAGATTGAATATGTGAAGAAGATCCTCGATGCCGGCTATGCTTATGAAAGTTGCGGTTCAGTTTATTTCGACGTTGAGAAATACAATAAAGACCACAACTACGGCAAGCTTTCCGGGCGCAACATTGAGGATATGATGTCGAAGACCCGTGAGCTTGACGGCCAGGAAGAGAAACGTAATCCGCTTGACTTCGCTCTTTGGAAAAAAGCATCGCCTGAGCATATAATGCACTGGCCCTCCCCTTGGAGCGAGGGATTCCCCGGTTGGCATCTCGAATGTTCCACTATGGGTGAGAAATATCTCGGTGAATGTTTCGATATCCACGGCGGTGGTCTTGATCTCCTCTTCCCGCATCACGAGTGTGAGATAGCGCAGAGTGTGGCGGCTCAAGGACACGAGGCGGTGAAATATTGGGTACACAACAATATGATCACCATCGAAGGGAAGAAGATGGGCAAGAGCTACAATAACTTCATCACTCTTGAGCAGTTCTTCGAGGGCTCGCATCCTCTCCTTGAAAAGGCATACTCACCTATGGTGATACGCTTCTTCATTCTGATGGCTCAATATCGCTCCACTGTAGACTTCTCAAATTCTGCCCTCCAAGCCGCCGAGAAAGCTCTTCAGAAGATTACCGATGGCTACCGCCGTCTACAGGGTCTCCTTCCGGCTGAGAAATCTACCGTAGAGGTTCCCGATTTCCTCACGAAGTGCTATGAGGCAATGGATGATGATCTGAACACACCTCAGGTCATAGCCCAGCTATTTGAGGCGTGCAAGATTATCAATTCCGCTTCAGATGGCAGTGTAAAGCTGTCGGCAGAGGATATTTCCAAGCTTCGTCACCTATTCGATGTCTTCCTGATAGACATATTAGGAATAAAAGTAGTTGTTGACG
>CAMWIF010000329.1 GCA_947174225.1 uncultured Porphyromonadaceae bacterium
ATTATGTTCGGGGGGATAAGCAATGGTGGTGGTAAAAATGTATAGTGTTTAGTATTAGGGATATAGCTTCAGATTTTATGGCCAGTCTACTTTAGCCGTGAGGAGGGATTTAAAAAAATAATAAGTAAAATTTAAACTTTTATAACATTGGATAAAGAAAAAATGAAAATTATGTGTTATATAGATAAAAATATGCAAAGAATGGCTTGCATAAAGGTAGGTTAATCGGCGCATATTCAAACTATAGGAAAACACTGTAGGAAAAACACTGAATTTTTTGTAGGTTTCACATTATAATTATGAAAAACATGAAAAGGTTAGTTTACATTTTAGGTGCATTGGTAGCAGCTTCTTTATGGGGCGGTTGGGCAACAACAGAAAACAACAGTACAGCAGTTGTAGCCGGATTAAACAATGTCGGAAGCGATTCAGTATTTTCAACTGTCACGAGTTTAGCCACTCCGATAGATACTACGCCGATAGAATTAAGTTTTAACACCGCAGCCGAGGCATTAAAGTATATGGAAGAATCGGAACATTGGAGGGAATACCAATCAGGAATTTTACCGCAAATGGCTTCTACAAATCTTGATTATGTCACCCGTCTCCTTAATAATACTCATGATGGATTTATAGTAGTGGATAAAGGCAGGATGAAATTGATCAGGTTTGATAAATATGGTGAACCGGTTGCAACTTATGGAATGGCTTGTGGAAAGAACTACGGCACGAAGCATAAACGCAGCGATTGCCGCACACCGGAAGGATTCTTTGCAGTTAAGAGAGTTCAGAACAGCACAGATTGGAAATACGTTGATGATAACGGCAATGTAAGCCAGAAGACTGGTGAATTCGGTCCGCGTTTCATTCGCCTTGACATTCCGGGTATCTCATCAATAGGCATCCACGGCACATGCGCTCCCTGGAGCATCGGCGGTCGCCGCAGCCACGGATGTATCAGACTGAAGAATGAGAACATCATGGAGCTTGTTGATTTGGTTGAGGTAGGTATGCCGGTAATCGTATCTCCGGGCACGAAAGACCAGAAGATAAACAAGGAAGAGGGTTATGACATCCCGCGCATCAATACAGTGGTGGACACCGAGCAGCTTCACGCCGGTCTCTAAAATAAATCCTTAAAATTCCGTAAAAAGTTTGGATGTTATTGTTGATTATTTAAAAAATATATATAAATTTGCGAAGCAGAGTTCACATGGAGGCATGAGCAGTCTGTGTGAACTCTGCTTCATTCAATTAATAACCAAAAGCAATAACAATGAACAAACTTTTACTAAGTGCGCTCACCGTGGCTATGCTTTCAGGCACAGCTATGGCTTATGAGACGACGACCCCGGGGCTGAAGAAGTCTCTTAGGGATCACGTCCCCTTTACCTCCTTGGTGACAAGTGAGAAGAAAACCATTCCGGTTTTGGAGGGTAGTGCCGATCTCAAGGCAGAGAAAAAGAGAGCCTTGAAACTGGAGAAGTCTTCTAAGATAAACCTCTTTGATAACAAAGCTGCCACTCGTGCCGAAGAGGAGCCGTATATGGATTTCTCTTATGCAGAGTATGATATGCAGGGTTGGTATTCATATGAGAATTTCTTTGGTTCTCAAGCCAATATTAAGGATCTTAAAGGTGTATATCTGTGCATCTACTTCAGCGAATACTATACAAAGATGTATAATAACTGCCGTATCAAAGATTTAAGCTTTGTCACCGGCGGTAACTTCAATTCAAACGCTAATGAACTGACAGAGGCAACAGTGTTCATAGCTGAAAAGATTTATCCTGATGAGGAGGGTAGCATCGACCTCTCTCTTATAACGGATCCGGATCATATCGTTTATGAAGAGCCCTATGAGGATATAACCACACAGGCATTGGCTCTCCAGACCTTGCCGCTTAAGGAGGAATATGTGATTAAAGAGGGGGAGCCCTTTGTAATAGGATATGAAGTTTCTCCGCAATCGCTCAAAGATGCTTTTATGGTGACAGACGGAATGCCGGTTAACTATGCAGTCGGTTCTCTTGTCGGTTTCGATATAAAGCGTCAGGATGTAAGCTGGTACAGTTTCGGCGACCAGGTTGGTAATCTCTGCATCTATCTGAAAATTGTAGGTGATGATCTCCCCAAAGACGGTCTTACCCTCTACGATTTCGAGATGCCTCTACAGGTTAATCCAGGCGAGGAGTTTGACGCTACTGTACATCTTGAGAATGCCAACTCAAATGATGTGACCTCTTTCGAATACACCGTTAAGGTTGGTAATCAGGAGACAGAGACTCTGACTTATGAATTGCCTGAGCCTCTTCCTTACGGAAGTGTGTTACCCTTCAATTTGTCAGGTTTGAAGACAGAGGAGGTTGGCCTTAATATTCCTTTTGAGTTTATTGTGACAAAGGTAAACGGCGTTGACAACTACTACACTACCGGTCTGACGGCACTGTTCAAGAGCTTTGAGCAGTCGAAAGGCTTTGAGACTCATGCCTTGATAGAGGAGGCAACAAGCACATTCTGCGGATGGTGTCCTATCGGTATCAGTATGATGGAATATGCTACCAAGTATTATCCCGATTACTATACCCGTGCTGTATTGCACTATGATATGGGAGAGAATAGAGTGGATCCGATGTATGTTGCGGCTAATAATGATATGGCGAAATTTTTCGAGTATCTCCCCACTGTGTACATAAGCCGCTGGTTGGATTTCAATCCAGAGTACTATGCCTCAGGTCTTAATGAATTTAAGGAGACCTTCGGTCAGGGAAATGCCGCAGCCGGTATAGTTGATTTGAAGGTTCTCCCGGCAGAGGATAAGGCAACCACAATCACTGCCGATGTGAAGTTTGCATTGGATATTGAAAATGCCGACCGTTACCGTCTTGGCTTCTACATCACGGAAGATGGCCTTGGCCCTTACAAACAGGTTAACTATTATTCCGGTATGTCGGGAGATTATGACGGCTGGCAGACTGAGCCTGAAGAGGTGAAGGTAGACGATTTCAACGATGTGGTGCGCGAAGTGATTAATGCCGCAGAGGGTTGTGAGAACAGTCTGCCGGCTTCTATCAAGGCAGGTGAGACCTATACTTACTCTGTAAAGGCTGATCTTTCGGATGTGAAGGGTGACACCTACAATGTGATTGCGTTTATCCTTGATAAGGAGGGTCAGGAAATTCTTAACTCCGCAGTTCTCACCACCGACATGGCTGCTGCTGTAGAGGGTGTAGAGGCTGTGAACGCCGCTAAGGTTTACGGTGTCAACAACGGCATCGTCATCAAGGGTGAGTATAACAATGCCGAGGTCATCTCTATCGACGGTAAGAAGATGGCAGAGGTTTCCGGTAAGGAGTATGTAAAACTTGCTTCCGGCATCTACATCGTCAAGGTTGATGGCAAGACAACCAAGGTGGTTGTGAAATAAGAGATTCATAAGGGTCGAAAAATATATTTTCAATTTCTTAGCTGCAAAAGCAAATGCCGAGGTTCACCAATGAGAGCCTCGGCATTTGTTTTTACAGCTAATTGACCATAATTTTATCT
>CAMWIF010000330.1 GCA_947174225.1 uncultured Porphyromonadaceae bacterium
GAGGACAATGCTCAGTCTGAAGGATTTCGTGGTGGTGGTGATTGTGAATTTGGGAGTGTCGCTTTTGGTGGCGTTGTTCCTTGTGCCCGCGCTTGTGGAACGCATACGCCTCACAAGACGTGTGCGGACACACAGTCGCTTCCGTCGTCTTCCGGTAGCCACAACCCGTGCATATGCTGCCACAGTCAGGTTTCTGCTGCGCCATAAGGCAATTGTGGCAATTGTGTTTATCTTGGCTTTCGGTCTGCCCGTATTTATGCTTCCCGATAAGATAGAGGGTGAGGGAAAATGGGCGCAGCTATATAATAAGACGTTAGGGAGTAAATTCTACCAGAAAGATATGAAACCGTGGGTTGACCGCTGCTTGGGAGGCACCTTGAGGCTCTTTGCTGAAAAGGTGTCGAGCGGTGACTATTGGGGACGCTCCAACGACGAACCCACAGTGTATATCAATGCCAACCTTCCGAATGGAGCTACCTTGTCGCAGATGAATGAGCTTATGAAGAAGATGGAGGTGTTTCTTGCCAAAGAGGATGGCATACGCCAGTTTCATACCTCCATTTATAGCCCCAACCGAGGTTCCATAACCGTCTACTTCAAGCCTGACGTGCAGCGCACAGGTTATCCCTATCGCCTGAAGAGTAAGACGGTGCAGAAAGCCCTCACTCTCGGAGGAGGCAGTTGGGGCGTATATGGACTCGAAGATATGGGCTTCAACAACGATGTGCGCGAGAACACCGGCAGCTACCGCGTGAAACTCCTCGGCTACAACTATGATGATCTCTATTCTTATGCACGCACACTCAGCGACACCCTGCTGACTCATAAGAGAATCAAGGAAGTGACCCTCAACTCTGAGTTCTCTTATTGGAAAGATGATTACACCGAGTTTTACCTCGATTTCGACAAGGAGAAATTAGCCCTCGACTCCATTACCACTTCCGATCTGTATCAGGCTATGACACGCGAGATGGGACGCGGACTCCACGCCGGAACGATTGTGACCCCTGCCGGAGCGGAGGAGATCCGTGTGGAATCGTCGGGCAAAGGGAGGGATGTGTGGGGCTTTATGCACATTCCCCTTCAGGTGGGCAAGCGACTCGTGCGCCTCTCCGACTATGCTACAATAGAGTCACGACAGGCTCCCCCCGACGTTGTGAAGGAGAATCAGGAGTATGTGCTCTGTCTGCAATATGAATATATCGGCTCCCACACCCAAGGACAGAAAATGCTTGAGCGCACCTTAAAGGATTTCAACAGCTATCTACCCTTGGGCTACACCGCGACTAAGGAGGACTATTCCTGGGGACGCGAAGACACCAAGCAACGCTATCTGCTCCTCCTGCTTATAGTGGTGATAATATTCTTCATATCCTCAATTCTCTTCAACTCACTACGTCAGCCGTTGGCTATCATCTTCGTGATTCCGGTGTCGTTCATCGGTGTGTTCCTGACGTTCTACCTTTTCAATCTCAAATTCGATCAAGGAGGCTTTGCAGCCTTCATACTGCTCTGTGGTGTGACGGTCAACGCTGCCATCTATATAATCAATGAATACAACTCGCTACGCTCCCGAAAGCCATCCAAAGTTAGTGTGAGGTTATACGTCAAAGCATTTCGTGTAAAGATAACGGCTGTATTGCTGACGGTGCTCTCCACCGTATTGGGCTTTATCCCCTTCCTCATAGGCGAGACCCACGAAAGCTTCTGGTTTCCCTTGGCAGCCGGCACTATGGGCGGTCTGATCCTTTCCCTGACAGGCATCTTCTTCCTCCTCCCCATAATGGTGCTCAAGAAACCCAAACGTCCCTCACCAAAATCCAAATAATACAATAAAACCACATTTTTTCAGTTATATTAACAGTGTTAAAACAGAAAGGAGGGTGTTTAAACAGCAACTTCAGAGAAAAAGAAGCTAAAAATTTCAAACAAATACGCTTAAAATTTTGTCAAACAAATAAGTTTGACTAATTTTGCACCTGCAAATCTCCCAC
This sequence comes from uncultured Porphyromonadaceae bacterium, assembly GCA_947174225.1. Lineage (GTDB taxonomy): Bacteria > Bacteroidota > Bacteroidia > Bacteroidales > Muribaculaceae > Lepagella. The sequence continues at coordinate 1,995 of CAMWIF010000330.1, forward strand.
TCTGAATTATTCTGAGCGGTTATGATTGCAATTTTTTAAACACCAACAATAAATTAACACAAAAAAGAAAACTACTAAACAATGATTATCGTACAAGTTAAAGAGGGCGAGAACATCGAGAAAGCACTCAAGAAATTCAAACGTAAATTTGAAAGAACCGGCATCGTAAAAGAACTGCGCAGCCGTCAGGCTTTCGAGAAGCCTTCTGTGACCAACCGCAAGAAGATGATCAAGGCTGCTTACGTTCAGCAGCTCCGTCAGGCAGAGCAGTAATCAGCCTACTACACAAGATACTTTGAATCCGGCTTCCGGTCATTCCGACCGTAAGTCGGATTCCTTTTTATCCTAAACCCTAAACCCCAATGCTTGTCAGCGATTTTCTGACATATATGCGCTTTGAGCTTAACCGTTCACAGCTCACCGTCGAGGCGTACGAGCGTGACCTCAACCAATTCACCGACTGGATCACGGGCGGCAATCCCGACACGTTTCAGCCCGATTCAGTCACGCTCTCCGACGTGCGCACTTGGCTCGCCACACTCGCCCGCGAAAAACAAACTGCCACCACTATACGGCGAAAAGCCCAGAGTCTCCGTGCCTTCTTCCGCTTCCTGCTCAAAAGAGGGGTCATCACAGCCAACCCTACCGCCGACCTCACTCTTCCCAAGATTCCCAAGAGCTTGCCCGATGTGGTGCGCTCAGAGGAGATAGAGGGAATATTGCGACTCGACGAGAAAGCCATCGACCTCAATCCTGATGATGAAAGAGAACTTCGCGACGACCTCATAATAGATGTGCTATACTCGCTTGGCATTCGTCGTGCCGAACTGATAGGTATAAGCGACCCCGACATCTCCCCCTCGGCAGGCGAGATTAAGATTTTCGGTAAACGTTCAAAGCAGCGTGTCGTGCCGGTGCCACAGGCACTGTTGCAAAAGATAGAACGCTGGCAGAAGATGCGCGACTCACTATGGAGTGACTTAGAGACCCCTACCCCACTTTTTGTAGTGAAAGGGAAACGTATATCACCGCGACAGGTCTATGACGCGGTGCATAGGCAGCTCGAACCGACAGGCGCACGCAAGAAATCACCCCATGCTCTGCGTCACTCATTCGCCACTTCTATGCTCAACGAGGGAGCCGACCTAAATTCTGTGAAGGAGTTTCTCGGACACTCCTCACTTTCCACCACCCAGATATATACCCACGTCTCCTTTGCCGAGATGAAAAAAGCATACGAGTCGAGCCATCCAAGAGCCCGGAGTAAGGAGACGGAGCAATGAAGTTGTTGACACATCCCTAAAAAATTCACACTTTCTGAGGAAATTCTTTGAGGAAATTTGTTAACTTTGTAGATGAGTTGAAATACGTTTGTGGAGACGCTCTCCCGCCACCAATTGGCTGCTCCTCGCGACTCACTGTTTCATAAACCATAAAATATTGTTATTATGGAAGTTAAGATTAAAGAGATTCATATCGACATCTAAGAAAAACTCGTTGCATTCGTCAACAAGAAAAAT
>CAMWIF010000331.1 GCA_947174225.1 uncultured Porphyromonadaceae bacterium
ATATATTGTCTTTATTGTAATCATGTTAATGTTTTTTCTTTGGGGCGGACGCACGAACCGTGCGTCCCTACTTTACTATGAATTCATGACTTTGCAAATTTAGCAAAAATACGGCATAAATCACTCCATTGGAAGATTTTTTTGCCGATAGAGGTGCAGTTTCAACATACTGGGTTGTCTTTATTATGTATGGTGACATTAGATGACATAGAAACACTATTCAAGGATAATTACAGCCGGATGCATTCCCTTGCATCTGCAATGCTCCACGACAAGGAAGGCGCATACGATATTGTGCACGACGTATTCGCCTCCATTCTCGATGGAGGTGCTGACAGAGAGCCTGACCCTGCTTATCTTATGAGAAGCGTCAGGAACCGTTGCCTCAACCGGTTGAAGGCAATTGACATCAGGGAACGATTCCGGCAATTATACCTGATTGAAAACGACGAATCAGACGATCTCGAGGATTGGCCCGATGAAGACACCATTGCCCTCATAGAGCAATCCAAGAATGAAATGCCTCCTAAATGCCTTGAAGTATTCTCCATGAGATTTTACGACGGCCTGTCAGCCTCTGAGATCTCACGAATCCTCGGCACCGGAGAAAGAGTGGTCTACAAACATCTAAGTCACGCCATGAACATCTTAAAACGCAAATTGAATGGATAATCTTGACAAACTCCTTGAAGCCATAGAGCATCCTGAAAGATATTCGGAATCTGAACTTCTGGATCTGCTATCCGATCCTGCGACAAATCAACTTTATCGGTTGATGTGTGCGTCGCGGGCTGAGGAATTCCTCCATGATTCCCCCGATGCCTCCGAAGTAGACCGGCAGTGGGATCGCTTTAAGGCGAAACGGCGTAGAAAATCATTCTTCTCTTGGATCTACAACAGGAAGGTGGCCGCCGTAGCAGCGTTGCTGATAGCTTCGTGCTCAATCATTATGGTCGGTGTCTCGTTGAGCAACAAATTCTTAGGGAAATCTGACGGAGAGGAAATCAATCAGACTGCAATTGAAACAACTCTTCCTTCAGAAACAGCCCAATTGGCATCTCAGCAGGGTAATGATACAGTCATCGTATTCGAGGATGAGAAACTCGACAAGATACTTGCCGAGATTGCTCCCTACTACAAAGTTAAAGTTGATCTTAAATATCCTTCGTCAAAAGGAGTCAGGCTCTTCCTGAAATGGGAATCCGCCACAAGTCTGCCGGATCTCATCGAACATCTGAATTCGTTCGACCGTATCAATCTATTTCTCAAAGATGACGTAATAACCGATTATTGAAATGAAACGTATCTACATATTGCTTTCAATGGCAGTAGTATGCATCACTGCCATTGCAGCCCGCTACAACTACACTTTCAAAGACACTCCCGTTGCCCAGGCCTTGGCCACCCTTGTCAAGGACAATCCAGAGGCAAAGATAACCTTCATCTACAACGAGATGGACGACTACAAGACATCTGCAACAGTATCCACAGACAATTTGAAGGATGCCGTCAAGGCTATCGTGGCGCGCAATCCGATTTCAGTCAGTGAGAAAAAGGGTAGGATTCTTGTGGAGGCACTGCAGAAAGGAAAATTTCGCTATTCCGGGACTCTTGTCAATGAATATCAGGAGCCGGTGGCCCACGCTACTGTGAGGCTTCTAAATCCGAAAGACTCTGTGGTACTGACCTATGGCTTCACTTCCAACGACGGAAGCTTCCTTATCCCGTGCGACCGCAATCCGGTGTTGGCTAAAATCAGCAGCACGGGGTATCAGACAAAGATAATGGAGTTGTCGAGCACATCTTTGGGTAAGATTAGATTCAATACGAAATCAATTGAGCTCGATAATGTCAATGTGGTGTCAGATATAGTGCGTATGGAGCCTGACCGTACGGTGTTCGTGCCGCTCCCGCGCCAGAAGAATACTGCCATGAATGGTATTGAACTTATCGACCAGATGGGCATCCCTCAGCTGCAGGTCAGAGATGGCAAAGTGGAGACCTTGGCGGGAAGGCCGGTGTCTTTTTTCATTGATTATTTGCCGGCTGATGGGGATCAGCTCTCCGGAATGAATCTGCAGGATGTAAAGCGGGTGGAGTATCTTGAGTCCCCTGCCGACCCACGTTTCATGGGCGAGAAATTCGTGGTCAACTTCATAATGGAAAAATATATCTACGGAGGCTACGTCAAGCTCAGCGGATATGAATGCCTGAATATGAACGACCAGGAAGTGTCAGCTAATGTAAGGTATCAATACAAGAGTATGACATATGACCTTGCAGCTTTCGGACAGTACGATGATATCTACCACAATGGGCAGGAAACCACAGAGGTTTTCAAATTTCCGCAGGCAGATGGAACCATGAAGAGCATTGAGCGCCTTTCAAGCATTTCAAGTTCAAGAGAAAGCCATGCCATAGGAAGACTGAGCTTCAAGGCCACCTACAGTTCGAGCGATATCACAGCCAGGTCCATACTGTCTGCAGGTCTGACTGACCGTCCTACGTTGGATCGCAGCGGTGAAGTGACATATATACCGGAAGAATATCCTAATTCGTCGTATTCTTCAAAATCATCAAAAAAAGACAAATTTATCAGGTTCAACGGATCCTATGTATTCAAGCTCCCCAATGAATTCGGGCTTACATTCACACCGAGCTATACATTCTCACAGACCGGCCAGAACTCATCATATCTTCAGGATACTTTTGATCCGATCTTCAACAGTGCTGATGACCATACAAGCAAGCTGTCAGGATATCTCAACCTGAACAGGAATTTCGGTAAGATAGGGAGTTTTACTGCCTACTTGTCAGGTGCCTATGATTATTATCGCACCCGCTATTTTGGATCAGCCGAGAATTATGACAGGAGCAAGGACCAGAGATACAAAGCCGGAGTCTCTTATTCAGTGACGGCAGGAAATTTCTATGGAGAGGCAGATTTCAGTTGGATTTGGGATAAGAACCGTTTCAACGACTTCAGTTCGCACTCATCGCTTCCGGCTGCCGAGCTGTCTCTGTCTTACTTGCTCAGGAATATCCATAGGTTTAATGTGGGATTCTCATACTCATCATGGGCTCCTGACGTATCCTTTAAAAGTCAATCTGAGATTGAGGAAAACCATATACTAAGCTATACCGGAAATCCCAACCTTACTCCCAGTCCGCACATGTCGGTGGATTTGTCCTATAGTTGGCAACCCTCAAAAAAGGGATATATTCAGGCATTTGGTTATCTATGGAAAGTTTTCGACCGATATGTATATGAATATCAGCCGTTGGGCGACAAGATGATCAGATATATCCGTCAGCCTATGGGAGACTATCATCTTATTGATTTCGGAGTTTCCGGTACATTGTATCTGTTCAATCGAAGTTTGATACTCAATGGAACATTGAGGGAATACATAGTGAGAAACGGCGCTCCATACGATTACACACTTTCAAGCCTGAGGTTTAGTCTGCGTGCTACCTACTGGCTGAATGATTTCTACATCTCCGGTA
>CAMWIF010000332.1 GCA_947174225.1 uncultured Porphyromonadaceae bacterium
GGTGTGGCAATGCTCAATGCCAAAGGTGAAGCAAAGGTAGTATTCGGAGTGATAACCGTAGACAACGAGCCACAAGCCATTGAACGTGCCGGCGGTGCCTTAGGGAATAAAGGTTCGGAAGCCGGAGCTGCTGCAATAAATATGGTCAATCTACCTTATTTGCTCTAAAAAATAATATTGTCATTAAAGGCACTTTATTACGCAGCTACGAGCACTAAGTCCACACAGCACATTTTATTCTGTCTTACAATACCTTACATTTATCTATATAACTAAATATGGAAGCCTAAATCTAAAAAAAGCAAGATTTAGGCTTTTTTTACGTTTTTACACTAATATTCACACAACATTCCGCGTTTCTATATCGAAACGACACGAAAATCGAGAATTTTCCTTTAGTTCCAACTTTTGATAACTTTACTGTAGTAACAATAAAATTATACTTCTGAAAATGTTTTATCAGTCCATTTTTGCAGGCACCTCTGCCCGCGAACAATATAATAACGACGCTTTAACTTCCCGCCTCAATATCTCCGATGTCAATGCGGAAAGCGCAGGCGTGAAAATTACAGAAAACTTTTTTTCATGACTTAGATATGTTTTAGGGCCTTAAAACTATGCCTAACATACGAAAAACATAATTGTCTAAATTTTGGGTTATATACATTAGTAATTTCTATCGTCTGCCGTAGATAACGGAAGCCGCAGGTTGGCTTGGCTTGGATGTCAAGACCTCTGCACCCTGCGGAGTCGAAGGCAGCTGGGAACCGTTCACCGTGAGGTGAGCGGTTCTTTTTGTTTTTTACCCTTTTTTTATTAACTTTGTGTTCATTATAACCGACCGACGCCACGGCGCCAACTTGAACATCACATTTCGCCTATGACCTCTTACCCTACATATTCTCTCGAAGAGGAAGACCGGATGGTGGAAAATGCTTATCAGGAGGTGCTCAGAGCTTATCTGACAAGCAACCATCGTAAAAAAGTCGAAATCATCGAAAAAGCTTTCCGCTTTGCTAAGGAGGCACATAAAGGTGTGCGCCGTAGAAGCGGAGAGCCGTATATACTTCACCCCATTGCTGTCGCCAAAATTGTGATTTCCGAACTTGGTCTCGGATCTACATCAATTTGCGCGGCATTTCTGCATGATGTAATCGAAGACACCGAATATACCCGTGAGGATATTGAAGCCTCTTTCGGACCAAAGATTGCAGATATTGTGGATGGTCTCACAAAAATCTCCGGCGGACGCTTCGGAACCCAGTCGTCGATGCAGGCAGAAAATTTCCGCAAGCTTCTGCTTTCAATGTCAAACGACATTCGCGTGGTGCTTGTAAAAATTGCCGACCGCCTGCATAATATGCGTACACTCGGCTCCATGCGTCCGGAAAAGCAGCTTAAAATTGCCGGAGAAACCCTCTATGTCTATGCGCCGCTCGCCCATAGGCTCGGTCTTTTCAAGATTAAACAGGAACTCGAAGACCTCTCTTTCAAATATGAGCATCCTCAAAAATACCAATGGATTAAGGAACGTCTTTCCGAGACATCCGATGCCCGTGAGCGTATTGTGGAGGAATTTGTAAAACCGGTGCGTGAAAAGCTCGACGCCGCCGGATTCAAGTATGAGATAAAAGCACGTGTGAAGAGCGCATACTCCATTTTCAATAAGATGGAGACAAAGAAAGTGCCTTTCGAGGAGATCTATGACCTCTATGCCGTAAGAGTAATCTTCGAGAATGATGACGATGCGCTTGAAAAAATACGATGCTGGCAAATTTACACTTTCTTCACCGACGGCCACAGAGTACACCCCGACCGTCTGCGCGACTGGACAAGCACACCTAAAGCCAACGGCTACCGCGCACTGCATCTCACAGCTATGGGTCCGGAAGGAAAATGGATTGAAGTGCAGATACGTTCCCGGAAAATGGATGAGATTGCCGAACTCGGCTATGCCGCCCACTGGAAATATAAGACCGGAGTACATGAGGATGAAACCGAACTCGACACATGGATAAATACCATAAAAGACATTCTCGCCAATCCGGAGCCTAACGCAATAGATTTCCTTGACACCATAAAGCTGAATCTTTTCGCCACCGAGATATATGTGTTTACTCCCAAGGGCGATCTAATCACACTTCCTGCCGGAGCCACTGTACTCGACCTTGCCTTTGCCATACACTCTGAACTCGGTATGCATTGTATGGCGGGTAAGATAAATCATCGTCTTGTGCCCCTGTCGCATAAACTTGAGAGCGGCGATCAGGTAGAAATCATTACCTCTCAGGCACAGGAGCCTAAACCGGAGTGGCTGAAATCTTGCCACACCGCCAAGGCACAGAATAGGATACGGGGCTATCTGCGTAAGAATCGTAAGTTCCTTGTGATGAGAGGGCAAGAGATTCTAAACGAATATATGGAACGCTTTGGTATAGAGCCTTCAAACGAAATTATCACCAAGATGGTCGCCAACTATCATCTTCGTAACCGCGAAGAATTATTCTCTATGATAGGAAGCGATGAAATCAATCTCACCTCTAAGGAGATGACCACATTGATCAACGACCGTAAATCGTTTTTCAGCAAGATTCTGCGCAATCCCTTTGCTTCGAAAAAGAAAGCCGGTGAAAGCAAGAAGGAACCGGTTGACCGCAAGAAGATCTATGTGTTGCTCCCCGACGAGAAGAATCCGAATTACAAGCTCGACACCTGCTGCTCGCCTATACCGGGCGACGAGGTGCTCGGCTTTGTGGATGACGACGAGAATGTGATCGTACACAAGGTCAGCTGTCCCAATGCAATGAGACTCAAAAGCGCATATGGTCCACGTCTTGTGGCAACGAAATGGGGAGGTACCGCCGACCGTTTCTTAGCCACTATATCCGTAGACGGGCTTGACCGCCACGGTATCCTCGAAGAGATCACGAACACCCTCTCCCAAAAAATGTCCATCAACATAAGGGGACTCAATATCGCTGCCAAGCAGGAAGTGTTTCATTGCGAAATAACCGTGCAGATTGACAGTGTTGACACTGTCACCGCCATATGCGAGGCACTGAAGAAAATAAAAGATGTAAAATTCGCCCGACGCACCTCATAACAACCTTTCAATCTTATGTGGCATAATTTTTTCTCACGCAATACTATGCTTCGTCTCGGTCTGGCACTCGTGTCTGTGACCGTCATACTCCTTATGCTCCCGAGAGCTGACCATCAAAGTTTTTCTTTTGAGCAAAACCAACCTTGGAAGTATCCTCTGCTCACTGCCGACTTCGATACTCCCATCCTGCGTGACTCAGCCTCCGCACGTAAGATGCGCGACAGCATAGATCGGGTGTTCGTCCCCTTTGTCAAGCGGCTGCCTAATGTGGAACACGAAAATATCGAACGCTTCGGCCATCTTATCACCAACCATACTTCCACCACACAGAAGAACCTTCTCGTAATGCTTATGAAGCAGGTCTACAC
>CAMWIF010000333.1 GCA_947174225.1 uncultured Porphyromonadaceae bacterium
AATCTTTACTTAACAACTATATAATCACTTGACAACTACATAATCGTAAGCGAAATCATTTAATAATATCATAACGCTTAAACACCTTCTCGATAGCCTCAATAGAACGAGCTACCTGCTCCTTCGTATGAGTAGCCATAAGAGAATAGCGGATAAGAGTATCCTGCGGAGCCACAGCTGGAGAAACCACCGGGTTCACAAACACACCCTCATCCAAAAGATCACGAGTGACGTGGAAAGTCTTATAATCATCGCGTATGAAAAGTGGAATGATAGGTGTGGAAGTATTGCCAATCTCACATCCAAGCTTACGGAACTCCTCAAGAGCATAATTTGTGATCTCCCAAAGATGTGCCTGACGCTCCGGTTCGGAAAGCATAATATCAAGAGCCGCATTCACAGCCGCAGTGGAAGCCGGGGTGATACTTGCAGTGAAAATATAAGAACGGCAATGATGACGAAGGAAATTAGTGATGACCTTATCAGTAGCGATGAAGCCGCCCAAAGAGGCAAATGACTTACTGAAAGTACCCATAATCAGATCCACATCCTTCGCTACGCCGTAATGGTTGCAGACACCGCGACCACCCTCGCCGAACACACCGATACCATGTGCCTCGTCTACCATAAGAGAAGCATTGTACTGCTTGGCAAGACGTGTCATCTCAGGAAGATTGGCTACGTCGCCCTCCATCGAGAATACGCTGTCAGTGACAATCAGCTTCACCTTATCGGGATCACAACTCTTAAGAACCTTCTCAAGGCTCTCCATATCATTATGACGATATTTCTTATAGTTAGATAGAGACAGACGGCGACCCTCTATAATAGAGGCATGGTCCTGCTCGTCAAGAATCACATAATCCTCGCGACCGGTCAGGATAGAGACAACACCTAAGTTTACCCCGAAACCGGTGCTGAAGAGCATCGCATCCTCCTTACCCACAAAATCGGCGAGACGAGCCTCAAGATCCTTATGAATGTCGAGAGTACCGTTAAGGAACGGTGAGCCCGCCATACCCGTACCATATTTTTTCGTAGCTGCTACGGCAGCTTCTATAACTTTCGGATGATTCGTAAGGCCCATATAGCTGTTGGAACCGAACATAAGCACCTTACGGCCATTCATAGTGACCTCGGTGTTCTGCTCGCTCGAAATAGGCCTAAAATAAGGATATACTCCGGCTGCCATAGCCTTTTGCGGGGCATCGTAGTGCGACAGTTTCTCTTGTAAAAGCTTCATATAGTTTAAAGTGTTTACTTACTTTACTGAATTCTCCGCGTTTCCTCCTGAAACGGGCCACCCTTAGGGCGTCGGATTACTTTCAGGCTGCAAAGTTAACAAAATTTCGATAATAATGAGCACTTTGCCCAACCTTTTTTTATTCTTTGACAACTATTTTTTCTTTTTTTGTCATTTCTGTCACACCCTCCTCCCCTACTTTCTACATTTTAACCACTATGTATACCACGCATTTACATTTTTTAATTAAAATCCTTAATGCTGACTGAAACATTTAGCACGATATTTGTTTAATAATTGAATGGCAACCGAAACAAAGACGGTTCCACTAATGAAAACAGAATTAACAAAACACTAAATTTTATAGAAATACTATGGGAAAGATAATTGGTATTGACTTGGGTACAACTAACAGCTGTGTTGCAGTAATGGAAGGTAAAGACCCTGTCGTAATTCAAAACAATGAAGGTCGCTACACCACTCCTTCAGTAGTGGCTTTCGTAGATGGCGGCGAACGTAAAGTAGGTGATCCAGCAAAGCGTCAGGCCATCACAAACCCGACCCGTACAATCTACTCAATCAAACGTTTCATGGGTGAGAAGTGCGGTCAGGTAGAAGACGAAATCAAGCGTGTACCTTATAAAGTGGTATGCCAGAACGATATGCCGAAGGTTGACATCGACGGTCGTGATTACACTCCGCAGGAGATTTCAGCCATGATTCTTCAGAAAATGAAGAAGACTGCCGAGGATTATCTCGGTCAGGAAGTGACAGAAGCAGTTATCACAGTTCCTGCTTACTTCGATGATTCTCAGCGTCAGGCTACTAAGGAAGCCGGTGAGATTGCAGGTCTTAAGGTAATGCGTATTGTCAACGAGCCTACCGCAGCAGCTCTTGCTTACGGTCTTGGCAAATCAGATAAGGAGCAGAAGATCGCAGTGTTCGACCTCGGTGGCGGTACATTCGATATTTCTATCCTTGAGATTGGCGACGGTGTATTCGAGGTTAAGTCTACCAACGGTGATACCCACCTCGGTGGTGATGACTTCGACCACGTGATTATCGACTGGCTCGCCGACGAATTTAAGAAGAATGAGGGTGTTGACCTTCGTCAGGATCCTATGGCTATGCAGCGTCTTAAGGAAGCAGCCGAGAAGGCAAAGATTGAGCTTTCAAGCTCACCTTCTACCGAAATCAACCTTCCTTATATCACAGCTACCGCTTCAGGTCCGAAGCACTTGGTTCTTACACTCACCCGTTCTAAGTTTGAGCAGCTCTCTGAGAAGCTCATCGACGCAGTGGTTGGTCCTTGTGAGAAGGCACTCAAGGATGCCGGTCTGAGCAAGTCTGACATTGATGAGGTGATCCTCGTAGGTGGTTCTACCCGTATCCCCGCAATCCAGGAGAAAGTAAAGGCTATCTTCGGCAAGGAGCCTAACAAGAGTGTTAACCCCGATGAGGTTGTTGCAATCGGTGCAGCCGTACAGGGTGCAATCCTCAGCGGTGACAAGAAAGACGTGGTGCTTCTTGACGTTGTGCCTCTGTCAATCGGTATCGAGACTCTCGGTGGCGTGATGACAAAACTTATCGACGCCAACACTACAATACCTGTACGTAAGAGCGAGACCTTCTCTACCGCAGTTGACAACCAGCCTGAGGTAACAATCCGTGTTCTCCAGGGTGAGCGTCCTATGGCAGCAGACGACAAGCTCCTCGGTGAGTTCAACCTTGCAGGTATCGCACCCGCACCGCGTGGTGTACCTCAGATTGAAGTTACCTTCGAGGTAGATGCCAACGGTATTCTTAACGTATCAGCTAAGGATAAGGCAACAGGTAAGGAGCAGTCAATCCGTATCGAGGCATCAAGCGGTCTTAGCGACGCAGAGATCCAGCGTATGCGTGACGAGGCTAAAGCCAACGAAGAGGCTGACAAGAAGGCAAAGGAGAAAGTTGACAAGCTCAACCGTGCTGACTCTGTAATCTTCCAGAGCGAGAAGCAGCTCAAGGAACTTGGCGACAAACTTCCTGCCGACAAGAAAGCCAACATCCAGGCAGCCATCGACAAGATGAAAGACATCCACAAGAACCAGCTCATCGACGACATCGACGCCGCAGAGAAGGCTATTCAGGATGCATTCCAGGCAGCCGCTCAGGACATCGCCAACGCACAGGCAGCAAGCCAGCAGGCAGGGCCTCAGGCAGGCGGTAGCCAGCCCC
>CAMWIF010000334.1 GCA_947174225.1 uncultured Porphyromonadaceae bacterium
AATTTAATCTATATTCCGAATTGAGAAGCTTAATCGAAGAATTGTGACTTGTTTATGCCATCAGCAGCATTGACCCACAATCGTTCTTTAGATCTTACGACCCCAATAATATGTGTTCCAAGTATCTTCGGCATAGCCGTCGTGCAAGACTTTAAAACTACGCGGTGTGGCGCCCTCTATCTTGACTCCATCAAAGTAAACGTTCCACGTATCCTTAGCATAGCCGTCGTGAAGTATCTTGAAACTACGCGGTGTGGCCCCCTCAATCTTAACACCGTCAAAATATACATTCCAAGTATCTTTAGCATACCAATCGGAAAGGACACTGAAACTTCCGGAAGTAGCATCTTTAATTTTAACCCCGTTGTAGTACACGTTCCAAGTGTCTTTAGCATAGCCATAACCAAGCACCTTGAATGAACGACTTGTAGCATCCACAATCTTCACACCGCAGTAATACACATTCCACTTGTCCTTGGCGTATCCGTCACGAAGTATTTCGAAACCCGATGCCGAAGCGCCCTTTATCTCCTTGCCTTCAAAGAACACCTTATTATTGCTCACCAGATACGGAGAGCGTCGGTGACGGTCATTCTGCTCATACGCATCATGATGTTTATGATCCTCATGACGAGTTTGTGCCGACACACCTCCCGACAGCAACCCGACAAATACAACCAATAGAAACAATATCTTCTTCATAACCCTTTCCATTATGCGTTAAATATTTCTTTATTTACATCTTTGATTGATTTCAAAATTTCTTAAACATTCTCTCTTATAAGACCATTTCCTCTATAATAAGTTACATTACCACTCCAATAATTTTCAAATACTTCTCATTCTACTGCTACTCTTCTCCGGCAGCAGGTTCAAAGTATCTTTTCCTTTCCTCTAAAACAAGCTATTTCTTTTATACAGATATAGAAATTTCGTGTTTTTTCCTTACCTTTGCGTATTGAAATGTTTCCGGCATTCAGAGCCTCATGGACATCATCAAAACCCTATACAGATATGGAAGAGACAGTATATTATCCGATTGGACAGCAAGATTTCAAGACACTGCGTGAGACCAACTGCGTATATATAGATAAAACTCGATATATTGCTATGTTGTCAGCTCCGGGAAGTCAATACTATTTCCTGGCACGTCCAAGACGTTTCGGGAAAAGTCTTTTCCTGTCAACTTTGCGTTACTTCTTTGAAGGAAGACGTGATCTTTTCAAAGGGCTTTACATAGATACTGTTGACTGGGATTGGCAACCATATCCTGTGCTCTATTTCGATCTTAACCAGCATAGATACGCAGAGCCGGGTGTGCTTGATCGCATAGCTAACAATATGTTTAGCAAATGGGAAGAGAAATATGACGTCTCCGTCTTATCCGATGATCTTTCGATAAGATTCCAAAATATAATCGAGACTGCCCACAAGAAGACCGGCAGACAGGTGGTCATCCTCGTCGATGAGTATGACAAACCACTCGTCGGCAATCTGAATGAGAAGGAGAGTTTCGAGCACTACCGATCGAAGTTGGCATCCATATACTCCAACTTCAAGAGCAGTGCCGAGCATATCAAGCTCGTATTCCTGACAGGCGTGAGCCGTTTCAGCAAACTCAGCGTTTTCTCCGACCTCAACAACCTCCGGGACATCACATTCTCCGATGAATACGCCGACATATGCGGCATCACCGAGAAAGAGCTGCTCGACAACTTTCACATTGGTGTCGAAAACCTTGCAAAAAAGATGAGGACATCCTACGAGGGGGCACTGAAGCTCCTGAAGACCAACTATGACGGTTACAGGTTCGCAGCGGAAGGCAGTGAAATCTACAATCCCTGGTCACTCCTCAACTGCCTTGCTAAAAGTGATATCGGCAACTACTGGAACGGAACAGGTCGTCCTACTCTGATCGTGGAGGCACTGAAAAGGATAAACGCTGACCTGCAAAGCTATTTCAACTCCACATGCACCGACGACGAACTGAAGGGTCTCGACCTCCTCGACCCACAGCCTCTCGCACTGCTCTACCAGACAGGCTACTTGACCATTAAGAGCTATAACTTCAAGAGGAGGAAGTACCGTCTCGGCATACCCAACACAGAGGTCAAGAAGGGGCTGCTGAACGAGCTGCTGCCATATTATGTGAACTGCAAGGGCACATCCACAAAATCAGTGGTGTCAAAAATCGAAGACCACATCCTCGACGGTGAGCCTGATAAGTTCATGAGGGAGATGCAGATCTACTTCGCCGGCGTGTCTTACAAGATGAGGATGGACAATGAGAACAACTTCCACAACGCCTTCTACATCCTGACCGATCTTATCGGTCTTGAGACACACACCGAGGTGACAACCTCCGACGGGAGTATAGACATACTAATAACCACGGAGGACTTCATATACATCATAGAGCTGAAGTACGACCGCTCCGCTCAGGAGGCACTGCGCCAGATCGAGGAAAAGAAATACGACCGCCCATATCTCTCCGACCATCGTAAAATCTTCCGCATCGGTGTCAGCTTCTCCTCCAAAACCCGCACAATCGAAGATTGGATAATCGTTTGAGATCCTTATTTAAAAAGTATTGTATCGTCCAATTTATCAGGACGATACCATACTTTTTAAATATATTTCAACAGATACCGGAATCTAACCTCTTAAAAATTTGTAATTTTAATTATTTCAACAACCTCCTCGAAGTCAATAGATATTAGTATCTTAATTCCGGTTTCTAAAAACATCTATTATCTATAAACATTTATTAGAAGTGAGTGAGAGCCAATTCGGTGAGCCAAATCCAAAGCGGGCAGAAGCCGATGAAGAGGATCACTGACAAAGTAAGAGATGATGTACCGGTGGCAACATATGTGTTGTATTCGTCGGCGATGATGATACCTGAGAAGGCAGGTGGCAAAGCAGCTGCAACAACGAGCATCTTAAGGTTCAGAGGATCCATCTTGAAGATAAGGCCAAGAATCAATACCACAGCAGGCATCATAATCATCTTCATAATTGAGCCGAGAACAGCCTGCCAGTTGATAGAAATCTTGATGGCAGAAAGTGTGATACCGGCTGAGAACACTGCCATTGAAGCATTAGCCTTAGCGATAAGATCAAACGAAGGGCTAATCTCTTTCGGCCAAGGAATTCCGGCAACTACCCAAATCACAGCTAAGATAGGAGCCCATGCGACAGGTTGCTCAAGAGCATGGAGCACCGGTTTCCAAGCACTCTCCTTCTTTGTGGAGCCGGGCTGCTGTTTCTCCAAAGAGGCGTTCATCAACGAAAGTCCTACAGGGATACCAATAGCATTTACCACGATACCAACGATGGCTACCACAAGCGCAACAGCGGGTGAGGTACCGAAGATAGGCTCCAGAACGGCAAAGCCGAGGAATCCGATTGTCGGAGAACCACTGATCAAGGCTGAAACGGCTGCATCAGCAC
>CAMWIF010000335.1 GCA_947174225.1 uncultured Porphyromonadaceae bacterium
CTCTTTTCTTTTCTCTCTCATAATTCAAAAATATCACTCTCTCTATAGCCAACCCATCAAATTAATCCGGATGCCCGAATCAACCTGATGCCCAGCAAAACTGTCCGAATCAATCTGATATCCGGCTGAACTGCCCGATCAATCTTATACCCCGTCGTCCGAAGGCGGTTTGTCGATAGGTACAAGTTTGTCTTCGGTGTCCTATCTTTGGATGGCAAAAACCCCTTATGGTTTAAGTATTGACTCAAGCGTGACGGCATCCACCAGTACCGACCTCGGCTTTCCGCCGTGTGCCGGACCGACTATGCCCGCTGCCTCAAGCTGATCCATAATCTTGCCGGCACGGTTATAACCGATGGAATATCTGCGCTGAAGCGATGAAGTCGAAGCTGTGTTACTCGTCACAATCAGGCGAGCCACCTCCTCAAACAACGGATCCTTATCGCCGAAGTTATTGCCAAGCTCACTGTCATTGCCCTCAGCACCCGCAACCACCGGCTCCGGAAGCTCATATGCCCCCTGTCCGTATGGCTGACGCTCGATATAGTCGCATATAGCCTCTACCTCCGGAGTGTCGATGAACGCGCACTGCACACGCACCATCGGAGCGTTGTTGCTGATGAGCATGTCACCACGTCCGATAAGCTGCTGCGCACCCGGTGTATCGAGAATGGTCTTACTGTCCACTCCCGAACTTACCTTGAACGCTATTCGCGCAGGGAAGTTGGCTTTGATGATACCGGTAATCACATTCGTGGAGGGTCGCTGGGTAGCGATGATGACGTGCATACCCACCGCACGCGCCTTCTGCGCAAGTCGGGCAATCGGAATCTCAACCTCCTTGCCTGCGGTCATAATCAGGTCGCTGAACTCATCAACCACAACCACAATGTAAGGTAGGAACCTATGCCCCTCCAGCGGATTCAGTCTCCTTTCCTTTATCTTCTCGTTATACTCCTCGATGTTACGAGTGTGCGCAGCCTTCAGAAGTTGGTAACGGTTGTCCATCTCCACACATAGAGAGCTGAGGGTGGCAACCACCTTGTCCATATCTGTGATGATGGCATCCTCAGCATCAGGTATCTTGGCAAGGTAATGCGCCTCAATCTTGGCATATAGGCTGAACTCAACCATCTTCGGGTCAATCATCACAAACTTCAGCTCGTCCGGAGTCTTCCGGTAAAGCAACGAAGCTATGATGGCGTTAAGACCTACCGATTTACCCTGACCGGTTGCACCCGCCACAAGCAGGTGAGGCATCTTGGCAAGGTCGGCAATATAGACCTCATTCGAGATGGTCGAACCCAAAGCTATCGGAAGCTTGAACTTGGTATCCTGATACTTATGCGACTTTATCACAGTGCGCATCGATACGGTCTGGGCATCTTTGTTGGCAACCTCGATACCTACTGTTCCCTTACCGGGAATAGGCGCGATGATACGCACACCCGTCGCTGCAAGGCTCAGGGCGATGTCGTCCACAAGGTTACGGATACGGTTGATTTTCACACCCCTGTCAGGCACAATCTCATACAACGTAACCGTAGGACCTACCGTAGCCTCAATGCTGGTGATGGAGATACCAAAGTCGCGAAGTGTCTTCTTAATGCGTTCCTTATTCTCCATCTGCTCGTTGGCATCCACACTGATACGCTCTACACCCTCCCTGAGCAATTCAGCTGGTGGGAACTTATACGGATGCATTCCGGGAAGCACAGGCTCGGCTGCGTCTCTTGTAATGTCAGCCTGAGCAATCTCATTGACGTTAACCACCATATCCATATCCGGCTCCATCACCTCCTTGACTGGAGCCTCTTCCGCCATCGACGGCATTGAAGGCTTGTTGCTCTTCGATTCCATTGAAGCTGCTGACGGCATCGAAGCTGCTGAGGGCAAAGGAGTCGACACAGCGGAAACTGGATTTGCAGTTCTGCTATCCATAGAAGCAGGGTTAACCTCAACAGGTGTAGGTGTAGGTGTAACTTCAGTAGTCACAACCTCTGCCGAAACAATATTAGAAGGTGTAACCTCTTCAGGCGTATTTACTATCGGTGACGGCTCCTCATCAGGCATAACAGCTGGAGAGGACTGTGATGTAGAAACCGAAGCCACGGCTTGTGGCTGTGGCTGAGTGGTCACAGTAGCAGCAGCCGAAGGTGCTACAGAAGATTTAGCACTATCTTCACGTGTATATGCCTCAAGCTCATCAAAGTCAGGTAAAGAGGTATATAAGCCGCTGTCGTCGGCATCAAACGAGACATGACCCATATCATCGGGTTCCTCCTCCGGTTCGGGCATAGCCTCATCACCCGCTTTGGCTGCATCAGCCTCCTCCACACGGCGCATCTCCTCAAGCTCACGTTCACGCTGTCTGATAGCTTCCTGCTCCTCTTCAATCTTACGTCGGCGTTCAGCTCTTTTGGCTCTAATCCTTAAAATCCAGTTAATCAAATCCCTGAGGCATATAACGACGAAACAGCAGATAAGGAACAGACACAGTATTCCTGCACCCGTCCAACCTACAAAGCGTATTATGAATTCATTCACATATCTCCCGTGATAGCCTCCCCAATTCACCGAAGTGTCAAACCCGACAGTAAGAAGCCCGATTATAAGAGAAATAGTCACAAGAGCCACAAGCGACTTGATAGTGAAGTCTACCGACTTAAACCGTGGCTTCCCTGTAAGTTGCTTTAAAGCCATGGCGAACAGCCAGAACACTATCACTGCCGATCCAAGTCCAAAGCATTCATTTATAAGGAATTCAGACAGGCGTGCTCCCCCCTCGCCTCCTGCATTCGATATGTCGCAGGCAGCGCCGATCGCCACATTATGCACCTCCGACTGGTCTTTTACGCAAGTGCTTAAATAGGTCAGAAACGACACACCAAGATATAGGCCAAGAAAACCGAGGAAAAGACCAAGAAGCCACCTTGTGGTTTGGCTCTGTGCCCAAGCCTTGATTACCTCTGTCAGTGGCGGACCCGGTTCTTTAGGCACCTTTACCACCTTTTTCGGTTCAGGCTTTGGCTTCGGCTTTGGCTTATTTATTGGTTTCTTAGGTTTTACTCGTTTCTCTGTCCTTATCTTATTGTTGTTGACCGGCGCAGGAGGATCCTCCTTAAACGGGGGCAGCTCGTTTATCTCAGGTTTCGGCTGTTCCGCCTCCTCCTGTGGCTGTTCCTGTTCTTGTTCTGCAGTCTCCTCCAGCTCAGGTATAGTAGGGTTGAAAGTTTCGTATCTTTTCATTAATTCTTGTTTGTGACTACAAAGTTAACCAATAAAATAATTCATTCCTATGCCTGAAGCCGTTTCAAGGTCATTTTTTTTAATTTTTATTGTCTTTCTAATACTTAACCCCTCCCCCCCCCCACATTTTTAGAGTTAAAAAATGTTAAAAACCTACGAAAAAACAAAAAGAAAACCAAATTATAGGCAAAATAAAAATATT
>CAMWIF010000336.1 GCA_947174225.1 uncultured Porphyromonadaceae bacterium
GCGGGAATCAGGCGGCGTGAGTAGATGCGGTAGCCAAGTCCCGTGAGCTTGCCTTCGGGACATGAAAGCTCGATTATGCATAGCACACCTCCGGGCTTGAGCACCCGTCGCATTTCGCGGAGTCCTTGGAGGAGGTTTTCGAAGTTGCGCACTCCGTAAGCCACGGTTATGAGGTCAAATTCCCCGTCGTGGTAGGGGAGGGCGAGGCAGTCGGCTTTTCCAAATGCAAGGAGCTTCTGCTCTTCGGGAGGCATTGCTTCGAGCTTGCGCCGCGCCACATTGAGCATCCCTGCTGAGAGGTCGATGCCTGTGATGCGGGCGGAGGGGAGGAGGGAGTGCAGCTTGAAGGCTACGTCGCCGGTGCCGGTCGCCACGTCGAGCACCACTTCAGGGGGTGTGGGGAGTGCCTTTATCGCGGCACGCAGGGCCTTGTTGCGCCAACGGCGATGAAGCCCGAAGGTCATCGCCGTGTTCATGAAATCGTAGGCAGGGGCAATGGAGTCAAACATCTCCTCCACCTGCGTACCCTTTTCTCGCCGGTCGTCGTAGGGATTTATCCTCTCGGCACCGGTCTTGGTGGTATTTTCGTTGCTCATCAGAGATTTTTATAAAATGAACGGCGGCGGCGGTGCTGGCGGTAGTTGAAGTATTCCCATTGGCTCTGCACCTTTGAGTTGGTCTCCATCTCCGGGTTCGACTCAGCCCATTTGTAGCCGTATTTCTGATAGTAGGGTATGAGGTCTTGGAAGAGGAGGGCATTGACACCCTTATTCTGAAACTCCGGCTTCACTGCCACAAGTAGGAGGTCAACACGGTCGTTTTTCCCTTTGAGACCTTTGAGGAGATGCCACCATCCGAGGGGGAATAGCTTGCCTTTGCTCTTCTGGAGCGCACGGCTCATAGAGGGCATGGAGATGCCCACGCCCACGAGTTTCCCCTCCTTATCGACAATCAGCGTCACGAGGTCGAGGTTGAGGAGGTCGAGATAGAGGTTGATGTAATAGTCTATCTGACGCTCGGTGAGGTGGGAATACTCGTAAAGACCGTCGTAGGAGTCGTTGATGAGATGGAAGAGTGCGCGTCCGTATTCCGATTTGATACGCTTGCGGTTGTCGTATTTCAGCACCTTAAGCCCATATTTCTTCTTTACCAGTTCGGCTATGCGGTTCATCTTCTCCGGCACACTGTCGGGCACGTCGATGCAGAACTCCACCCAGTCGCTCTCCTTCTTGTAGCCGAGCTTTTCGAGATGGGCAGCATAGTAGGCGTTGTTGTAGATTGTAGCCATGGTGGACAGCTCCTGAAAGCCTTCCACAAGCATACCCTCATGGTCAAGGTCGGTGAATCCGAGGGGTCCTATGAGCTTCTTCATACCCTTTTCACGTGCCCAGTCTTCCACCGCCTTCATAAGGGCAGCCGATACTTCGGGATCGTCGATGAAGTCGATGAAGCCGAAGCGGGCGTTGGAGGTCTTGTGGTGCTCATTGACCTGCTTATTGAGGATTCCGGCTATGCGTCCTACGGGTTGCCCGTCGCGGTAAGCCATGAAGTAGACCGACTCGCAGAAGTCGAAAGCGGGGTTTATCTCGGGCGAGAGGGTTTCCACATCGTCGGAGATGAGGGGTGGCACAAAGTAGGGGTTGCCGTCGTAGAGGTCTATCTGAAACTGTGTGAAGTCCTTTAGATTTGCCTTTGTAGGCTCAATGGTCTTTATTTCGATCATATGGGGATGAGAATTTTACTTAGGTGGTTTTTATTACTTGAAGGAAAGCCACACTAAGAGGGCTGCCATAAGGGCTATGAATATGCAGATGAAGATGTAGAGCTGGCCGGAACTGCGACGCTCCATGTCGAGCTGGAGATCTGCCACTGTGCGGTAGCCGTGATTCTTATCCTCACATTTACGGGCTATCCTACGGAGCTTGGGTAGGGTGGTCGGGAGGTGGTCGAGAACTTCGTTGAGCACTTTGCCGTAGCTTTCGATGTCGGCGCGTGTATCCTGCTCGGTGAGGCTGCCGGTCTGGTCATAGCCTACATTCACGAGCTTCAGATTCTCGTTGTATTCTGTGAAGATGATTGTCTCGGGGGTGATGGGCACATGCTTGATATGATTTTCCTGGATGTACTGCATGGCGTCGAGGAGCTGGGTCTGCAGACGGTGGACAATCTTGGGTGTAAGGCGTTTCTCGTCGATAAGGCGACGCAGGGAGTAGCCATAAACGTCGTCGGTAATGATTGCCTTACCCACACCGGGCACCACCTCAAAATCGTTGACGATGACAAGGTTGGGGTGCAGAAGATTGTAGCGCACGTCGAACTCCTTCTCAAGCTTTGCCTGATATTCGGGGTTGTCGGCATACTCCTTCTTAAGGGCTTTCAGCATTATCCACTTGCCGTATTTCTTGACGGTGTAGACATCGCAGTATTCCTCCTCCCACTCGGGGAGGAGGTAAAGCTCTGACCATTTTCCCGAAGGATCATCAATGGGAATCAGTTTCTCTTCTTTGCTTATGTAGGCTGACACTGTGAAAGGGATGTTTAATTGATTATGTCGAAGCCGGTGTATTTACGCAGACACTCGGGCACGATGATGCCTTCGGGAGTCTGGTTGTTTTCGAGCAGCGCAGCCACGATGCGCGGGAGGGCAAGGGCGGAGCCGTTGAGGGTGTGGCATAGCTTTATCTTCTTGTCGGTGTCGCGGTAGCGGCATTTAAGACGGTTGGCTTGGTAAGTCTCAAAGTTTGATACGGACGACACTTCGAGCCAACGTTGCTGTGCCGCGCTCCACACTTCGAAGTCGAATGTGATGGCAGAGGTAAACGACATATCACCACCGCAGAGACGGAGTATGTGCCAGGGTAGACCAAGTTTCTCAAGAAGTCCCTGCACATGGTCTTTCATCTCTTCGAGAGCGGCGTAGGAGTTTTCGGGTTTTTCGATACGTACGATCTCAACCTTGTCAAACTGGTGGAGGCGGTTGAGGCCGCGCACGTCCTTACCGTAGCTTCCTGCCTCGCGTCGCCAGCAGGGTGAGTAGGCACAGTTCTTCTTGGGAAGCTCGTCGCCGGGAATTATCACGTCACGGTAGATGTTGGTGACGGGCACCTCGGCTGTGGGAATGAGATAGAGGTCGTCAACAGTGACATGATACATCTGTCCCTCCTTGTCGGGAAGCTGTCCTGTGCCGTAGCCTGATGCAGCATTGACCACGAAGGGGGGCTCTACCTCAGTATAACCGGCTTTCCATGCTTCATCGAGGAAGAACTGGATGAGGGCACGCTGCAGACGTGCGCCCTTGCCGATATAGAAGGGAAAACCTGCGCCTGTGACCTTTACACCGAGTTCGAAGTCTATGAGGTTGTATTTCTTTGCCAAGTCCCAGTGGGGAAGAGCGTCAGGACCAAGTTCGGGCATCTTTCCGCCTGTCTTCTCAACCACGTTGTCGGCGGC
>CAMWIF010000337.1 GCA_947174225.1 uncultured Porphyromonadaceae bacterium
GCCTCACGTAGAGTGCCACTGAATCCCTCACCCTGCGGACGTTTTGTACGTATGCGTATCACTGATTTTACAGTTGCATCATACTTAGCACCCGGATTCGTCACTACCTCCACATTCTTGATGTCAGTCGAGTTGATCTGAGCAAGTTCGTTTATATCCCTCACTTCTCGCCCGTTGACATAGATGGCTGGAGAGCCTTTGCCGAAGACTTCGAAATTACCGTCACGACCAAGTACCATAGGCACCTGGGCAAGAACATCATTGGCAGTTCCGGCATGTTCAAGCTGAGACCCTGCAACGTTGGTGACAAGTGCATCTCCCTTTATGGCAGTGACCGGGCGGTTGGTCTTCACCACTATTTCTCCGAGTTCGATGGCTGAGGAGGTGAGCCGGATCGTCCCCATATCTCCTGATGAAGGAACCTGAGATGTGTAGGGTTCGTAACCCATAGAAGCAATCTTGATGGTCAGGTTTCCATTGTTTTTGGTAGGAATAGAGAAGTTTCCATCAGCATCGGTGATACCACCGGTAAGATATGTGGAATCCTGATATACCACCACATTTACAAAGTCAATAGGAGAATCATTCTCTCCGATTACTTTTCCTGTAATTTCACGGGCAAATGATGGCATTACACTCAGAAGGATAAGAAGGAGGATGCTTAACTTTTTCATATTGGTTTTTATTATTTGGTGTGTTATTATCGTTTTTTCAGATCAATAAGGGCATCAATCAAGCTCCCGTTCAAATCAATTCCCTTTTTCTCAAGCTTGTCGCTTATCTTTTGTCTTACATCTTCGAGGGCTTTTGAATCAAGATCCTCCCATTCATAGAGGACAGTACAATCGTCGTTGGTTATGACTCGCGAATTGTGTTCCGCCATGTTGCCATCGGAATCAGTCACGCGATAGATCAGCACTGCCTGAAATCTGCTGCCGTCAAGTTCTTGGGTATTCGACATGCTGAGATATTCTACTGAAGAGTTATCTACTTTTTCAAGAAGCAGTGTAGCGAGGTTTCGATTTCGCTTGTCTCCTTTGCCAATATCGCAAGAACTGATGGCGTGGCAAACCAATAGGAGGAGGATGGGAAGGAATAGAAATTTTCTTTTCATTTTGCGTCAGTTTTTATGATTTCACTGATGCAAAATTATATCTAAAGCCATCTTAACACCAAATAAATAAATCTATATATGAGAAATGCAACACGCTGAATATCAGCGGTTGCATCTCTTAAAAATCTTAATTGCGAACCTTTGGGTCTTAATCCCCTCTTAACTCTCTTCCATATTTCTCAGGAAAACCATTATATCCTCTTTTTCGGGCACTCCGAGTTTCTTCCGGATGGATGACTTGCGTACATAGATTGTGGAAGCCGTCTGGCAGGTGATCACACTTATCTCTTTCGTTGAGAACCCTGCCATCATGAGTACAATTATCTGTTCCTCTTTCGGGGTAAGGACGTCTCCATATTTGGTATGGAGTTTTTTATAGAATCCCGAATATAGATTGTCAATTATCTCAAATACATTTTTCCAATCCACCAGTTCTCCGTTGGTCTCTCCATCGAGAGAAGAAATCTTGCGAAGCATCTCACGGTTTTGCTCAGTCGGGGTCTCTGCCACCATCTTGATTATGCCAAGTTGCCTGAGCATAGCGCTTCGCAGTGCCGAAGAATCGTCGGGAGCAGTAGCAGCAACAACGGTAGGTGCGGATCTATATTCCTCTACCATCTTCTGCAACGCTTCGATTCTTTCCTCGTTCTCTCGTTCATGCTGACGCCGGCGCAGGACTATCCATGTTGCGCTCCCCAACACTATCAAGGTCACGAGGCTTATAAGAAGAATGATGACAGTCTTATGCTCGCTTTCTGCTTTCAACGCCAATGCGCGGCTCTCTTGTGTCAAAGCACCGCGTTCAGACTCCCATTGAGAAGCCTCCATACGGTTATAACGCTCCTTTTGGCGGTTGTTCAATCCGTTTATGTGAGTAAGCTTTATCCTGCCTGTCTGTTTGAAATCGATCATGGCATGGAGGAGATTGCTGTAACTCCGAAAATAAGCGTCATCATCCCTTCTCAATTTTGACGCTATGCTGTCGGCAATGGCAAGATGGTGAGCTGCCCGATTGACATCTCCGGTGTTCAAAGCATTCATGGCGTATTGAAAATGGAGATAATCAGCTGCGCCGTTATCCGGACCTGCCTTCCTGAAAATCTCGTTAACAGCCTGATTACTCTCTGCGTTCATGCCTAATTCGGTCAGCAGTTGGGCACGCTCAAGTTCAAACTGGAATTGTTTCTCTCCCCATGCATGATCACGTGCATAGCTGATAAGTTGATCTGTGAGATATAGGGCGGAATCCGTTTCGCCGGCATATTCATAGCCTGTAAGAAGCAAATATTGTGCCTCAATTTTTCGTATGGAATCAGTCTCCAGCTCATATAGCCTTTTTGCAATCGGAATCAGCTGCCGACCTTGATACTCGGAAGCCCCAAGTAAAGCTCGGCTACGTAGGGTCGGTATCATCAGCGAATCAGGCACATTCGGGAGAGCCGTAAGAGAATCGAGCATAGCCAATGCTCCGGGTGTGTCTCCGACCCAGAATTTATACCAGGCGTAGGCGGCACCACTCCGAATGTCGTTTACCTTATTCTTGCCCCGATAGTAACTGTGGGCAAATGGTATGAGGGAATCGCTGATCATGGATCGGTTGCCCACCATATGTCCATAAGCTTTCAGATAATGATATTTCGCACGTAGGGAGTCGACTTTGAGCTCAGAAGGCTCGATACCCTCCAGGATAGTCAATGCACTGTCAGGGTTAAAGGAAATTACCCTGTCAGCATTATCCAAGTCTTTACTGTATTCAGCTGCCGACCGTGAGCACGACATAAGGAGAAGTACCAAAAGCCCAATGACAATGGGTATATGTAAACCTCTACGTATCATATTTTTATTTGTTAGAGCAATAAAATGCTTTCAAATGGGTTATAAAGTCATCTCGTTCATAATGCAAAATTAACGAATTTATTTTATGTTACATCTATAATATAGATTAAATCAGTTGAGTTGACATAACTTATCTTTAAATTGAGAGCATTACGAAGATGGCAGGAAGGTTATTGAAAATGTGTAGTCCCACTCCCCACCAAAAGCCGAGGTTTATACGGTAATACGTGATTGCGCAGCCTGCAAAGAACGGTACCGAGATAACATATAGCATATATGGAAGTAGAGTTATGCTATGTGAGGAAAATGCAATGAGATGGATAAGACCAAATGCAATGGCTGTAAGCCAAATGTAGAATTTATAGTGGTTTCGTTTTTGGGAAGACCAGAAAGAATCTGTTGTGAAGTAATAGATTAGTATGAATGAAGCTACTATGGCAACGAGAAATATTGAGGTGGAAAGAATTGTCAAGCGATTCATATGTTGCCAAAGAAGATA
>CAMWIF010000338.1 GCA_947174225.1 uncultured Porphyromonadaceae bacterium
ATCTACACCCTCTCGCAAGACGTGATTGACATCTACCATTACAGAAATCTTACCAATTGCGAAAAGGTGTTTATTTCCCAGCGCGACGATATGCGGTATAAACGTTTCCACATTCCTGAGGACGGCACCTCCATCCTCCCGAATCCTTTGGAAAATGTGGTGCTGTTTTATTCTATGCAGCCGAGCAAACGCACAGAAGCCACCTACCGCGACATTCTTGAAATAGCGGGCACTACCCCCATATACTACCACGATAATTACGGGCCCGATATGGGTATTTTGGAAGTGTTCTCCTCAGCCGCATCGAAAGCCAACGCTCTCCGAAAGCTGAAGGAGCAGACAGGAGCGGAGCGTGTGGTGGTGTTTGGCGATAACATCAACGACATCCCGATGATGCGCGAAGCGGATGTGGCTGTGGCTGTAGACAACGCCGTGGCAGACGTCAAAGAGATTGCTGATATCATAATCGGCGCCAACACCACTGATTCCGTAGCCCGATTCATTCTCGACTCCCTCAAGGCAGGAGAGGTCTCTTATAAATGCTAATAATTTCCGGAAAATGGGTCTCTATGAACGCCAACGTGCCGGCAAAATCATATTCTTAGCCGTCTCTGCAATTGCCATCATCGCCTTTCTGCTCGTCAGCAATAGCCTCGTGAAGGAGCTTGCCCAGCAGGAACGCGAAAGGATGAACATATGGGCAAGCGCAACTGAACGTCTCGCAAAATCAAATGTTGACTCCGATTTCGAGTTTCTTTTAGCCATTATCAGCCAAAACAATTCAATTCCGGTGCTCGTGGCTGACTCCGCCTATAACATTCTTGACTACCGCAACTTCCTGCTGCCTGACAAGACGGGTCCGGAACCTCAGACGTTTGAGGAGCTGTCACCGCGCAACCGCCAATATCTCACAGCCCGTCTGCGTAAAGCCGGAGGAGGACGTGCCTTGCGCGACCTTGCCGAAACCGATCCACATTTCATACGTGTAGAGATATACTATAATGCTTATCAGTACATCTATTACGAAGATTCCATCCTTCTGAAACGACTGAGCCTTTACCCCTACATCCAACTCGTAGTAATGATAATCCTCGTGCTTATCATATATGTGGCAGTGGTCTACACCAAGAAAGCGGAGCAGAACCGCGTATGGGCAGGACTGTCCAAGGAGACTGCCCATCAACTCGGCACCCCAATCTCCTCTTTGATGGCTTGGAATGAATATTTGATAGCCTCCGATGTAGCCAAGGAGGTCACCGATGAGATTGACAAGGATGTCCACCGTCTCTCCACCATAGCCGAGCGATTCTCAAAGATAGGTTCCAACCCGGAAGTACAGCTCGAATATCTTAACGAAGCCGTAAAACATTCCCTGCAATATATGAAGAGCCGCATATCGGGAAAGGTGACACTTACAATGAACCTATCCCACGACGACCACGGCGTAATGCTCTCCCCCTCTCTCTTTGAATGGGTTATGGAGAACCTTACAAAGAATGCAGTGGATGCAATGGGAGGTGAAGGCTCCATAACTGTCACCACAGGTGCCGAGAAAGACAAGGTGTGGATAGAGGTTAAAGATACAGGTAAAGGGATAGCCCGCAAGAACTTCAAGAATGTTTTCTCACCGGGTTTCACCACTAAGAAGCGCGGGTGGGGTCTCGGACTGACCCTTGTGAAGCGAATCATCGAGGAATACCACGGTGGCAAGATATTCGTGAAAGACTCTGATCTCGGTAAGGGCACCACCTTCCGCATAGAACTTCCCTTGGCAGGAACCCAAAACAAAAAGCGCAAAAAATTCGGCTTCACCGCCCGCACGTAAATAAGCCACTAAACTTGTAAGCGAGCAGTATGACACCTCTTTAATTAGAATGATAGACTTTAATAGAATGATAAACCTGTAAGCTATGGCATCGTTTTCAAAGAATATCTTTAGTATCTACGACAGCCAATTCTTCAAATACATCATGTTTTTTGGCGTATGTTTGGTTGTCGGAGATTTGGCATTTGAGACTGTCAAAGGCACTCCCCATATGCAAAGAGCCATTATAGACATTTGGGTATTAGCAACCTATCTGGCATACTTTCTAAGCCAAAGGTCACCGCGACGCAAATACCTTCTAAAGCTCATAGTACTCCTCTCCCTAATCCTGTTAGCCCTCTATACCAGACTTGGTTAATACCATCTTACACAGCATTAGGGAGTACATAGTCAGTAGAAGCAAGAACTATATAAATTTAGCGTCACAATTCACTCGTTGTGACGCTAAATTTATATAACCGATTAAAAAGGTATTTGGTAGAACAAGCTTTTATTCTTATCTTTGCCGAACTATCTTTTTTCTATCCAATATTATGCTAAGCTCAAATAAAATACTGCTATTTTGTTTATCACTATGCTTTCTGTGGGCGTGCTCACAACAAGTACGTGACAACAGGCTCGTGGAAATTGCTGATATGGTATCTGATGCTCCGAACGATGCGTTGAAACGTCTACACACAATAAATCCTGACAGTTTATCGAAAGTTGACCGCCATTACTTTGATTTCCTCTCAATCAAAGCAAAGGATAAGGCATATATGTCCCATACCTCCGACAGCTTAATCTGCGATATAATCAATTACGCCTCTTCACACAAAGGCGAAGGGTATTACGCTGAAGCCCTCTACTACGGTGGACGTGTTTACAGCGACTTAGGCGACTTGCCCACAGCTATTGATTACTTTCAAAAATCCATAGAGGTCTTAAAAGAAAACAAGGATTGCAATAGTCCAATTTTTGGAGCAGCCGTGAGCCAGACAGGACGTTTACTCAGTAAACTGCGTATGTATGATTATGCGGTACCCTATGTTAAAGAGGCCTTAAGAATAGACTCTCTAACAAGGGACTCCATTAATTACATTTACGACCTCCGCTTGCTCGGATCTTTATATTCTAACATGGAGAAGTATGACAGCACAGAATGGTGTTATAGAAAAGGTCTGGAGATTGCTTCCGCCGTCTCCATGGAGGAAACAGTTGTTCAAAAGATGGTGTTAGCTTCACTTCTAAGCCGCAAAGAACGCAATGATTCTGCGCTATGCCTTATTCGGGATGTCATGAACAATGTTGATACACTCTATCACAGTTTAGCATTAGTATATGCAAGTGATATTTATCTGAAACAAGGTAAGCTGGACACTGCATTTATGTACGCTGATATCTTAGTTCATGGAACTGACAGTCTAAACCGTATTACGGGGTATCAACTCTTGCTTGATCCCGAGCTAACGAGTTATAATCACCCTGACAGCCTGATTAATTACGTGCAGGAATACCGATTTTTAATTGATGAGAAAATGGACCTTAATCAGTCGGAGGCAGTAATATGGCAAAACTCTTATTACAATTACAATGTAAAAGAAAAAGAGAAAATGGAAGCGGAACGACATAGTTCTGAATTGG
>CAMWIF010000339.1 GCA_947174225.1 uncultured Porphyromonadaceae bacterium
GAGAAAGTTATGCCTACTGCGTCGAGAGTTGACCTTACTTGTCAGCACCTTATGGCAGGTGTCAGGATTACATTGGCAGAGGGCACAGGATTTTCCTCCGGCGAGTGGAGCGGTCTTGACAAGCAGGTATTGGTATCCAACGTTTGTCCGGATGCTGAGATAAATCTTGAGAACGGTGACGTATCTGTGAAGCCCGGTGGTGTGGTAAGTATTACTCCATATAAATACAATGAAGACTGGCGAGCCGTAGTGGTGCCTCAGACCATTAAAGCGAACACCAATCTGATTTCGGTCAGTGTAGACGGTGTAAGCTATAATCTGGTTAAGGATACAGACTTCACTTATCAAAGTGGAAAGATGCATCCCTTTACTATCACTGTGAATAAGCGTTCAGCTCATGGCGATTACGAATTTGTTCTTACAAATGAGGGTATCATAGCATGGATAGACGATGTGGATTTCCGTGATGGCCTGATGCGGCAGTATGTCACTGTAAATGTTGACACTGCCGGCACATTGGGAGAGTGCATTAAGAAGGCAGGGCTTAATCCTGCTACCATAACAGCCCTAAAACTGAGGGGAGAATTAGGCTCTTCCGATTTCATCTATATTCGCGAGAATTGTGAAATGCTTTCGGCTATTAATCTTAAGGAGACTGTCACATATGGTCGTGAAGATGAAAATAATGAGAAATACGTTCTTCCGGGTCAGGCATTTGATGGGGTAAGCACCCTTACACACGTAGTATTCCCTGAGAAAATTAAGAAAATTGGTGTCCAAGCCTTTATGGGTACTAATCTTATGGGTTCACTTGTTCTTCCTGAAGGCCTTGAGGTTTTGGACTACGGAGTATTCAACTACTGTAGCAATCTTATGGGTACCTTGACTTTGCCTTCTACTCTTCGTGTGATTGGTGGGGGAGCATTTACAGGTGCCGGTTTGGGTGGTGAGCTTCTACTCCCACCAAATCTTGAGGCGATTGGTGGAGATGCATTTGCAGGGTGTAATTTTACCGGTGAGCTAATATTACCCGATTCATTAAAGGAGATATATGAAGCTGCTTTCGCAGGCCTGCATTTCACGGGTAACTTAGTATTGCCACAAGGACTGAAGGTATTATTAGACAGGGCTTTTGTCGGTTGTACCTTCACAGGCTATCTTACTCTTCCGGAAGGTATGGTTGAGATACCCTCACAAGCCTTTCTTGGTTGTGGGTTCCGAGGTGAACTAAAGCTTCCCTCCACGATAAGGAGGCTTGGAAGCAATGCATTTGAGGATAACAAATTCTCCAAGATTATCTTCCCGAAGAATATGAATTATATAGGTTCGGGATGCTTTAAAGGTAATAACCGTCTTTCCGGGACTTTGACAATTCCGGAGGGTATATCGGCAATAAATTATAGCACATTCGCTGACTGTAATCTTTTGGATGAAGTTATTATTGGAGAAGATATAACTAAGATTGAGGGAGATGCTTTCGGACGCTGTTATAATCTAAGTTCCATTGTCTGCAATAATCCAGAGCCACCGGTTCTGACGATCTACAGATTTGATGGTGAGTATGAGGCATTCAATGGTATACCTAAGGATAACTTCACTCTTCAGGTGCCTGAAAAGTCTGTGGCATTGTATTCTCAGGCTAAGGGTTGGAAGGAATTCAAACGTATATCAGCTTATTCCAATTTCGTGTGTCGTCCCGCTACGGCATGTGCCCTTACCAATAGTCATCAGGAAACTTTGGTCATTAACAGTGACGGGGATTGGGAAGTGACTCATATTCCTGACTGGTGTTCACTCTCACGCACTTCCGGCAGCGGTAAGACAGAGCTTAACCTAACGATAAAAGATATGTCGAAGGGTTCCGGCGATCGTAGCGACTATATTGAGTTCTCGCTTAAAGGCACTGACTTCACCACTAAGTGTGATGTTAGCCAATATGATTATCAGTATGCTGAGGATGAGTGTGTTACTCTTCAGAAAGCCACTCGCGGAAACGGTGTCAATATCCTTTTCTTGGGCGACGGTTTTGACGGAGAGGCTATTTCCAAAGGAGAATATCTGGAGCTTGTAAATGAACAGATGGAGGCTTTCTTCGGAGTGGAACCATATACCACTTACAGAGATTATTTTAATGTGTATGCTTGTGTAAGCTTGTCGCAGGAGACCGGTGTCAACACCGTTAACACATGGCGCAACACACGTTTCCAGACATTGTTTACTCACAGCTGTAGCGGTACCGGCAATCTGATGCTTGACGACATTGATGCCGTATTTGATTATGCAGTTGCCAATTCTCCCCTTACCGGTGAGCGTATGAGTCAGTCAGTGGTGATATTGACTCTTAACTCTGATGAATACGGAGGCTCTACCTCTTTGACGTGGAATGGATCAGCAGTGTCAATATGCTCACGTTCCACGGATCCCTATCCTTCCGACACGAGAGGTATAGTGCAGCATGAGGCGTGCGGCCATGCTTTTGGCAAATTGGCAGAGGAGAAGATTGCCCATAATAGGTATCTTACCCCCGGTGAAGGTCAAACAATCAATGAAATGCATGAGAAAGGCTGGTATCAGAATCTTTCAGTGTCCGGTAAGATGAATGAGGTGCCCTGGAGCCATTTGATATTTGATCCACGCTATAGTGTGGCAGTAGATGTCTATGAGGGAGGCTTCGGCGTGACGAGGGGTGTATATCGCTCGGAACTTAATTCATGTATGAATCATGGCATTCCTTATTTTAATGCCATCAGCCGTCAGGATATTATGAAACGCATCCTTGAATATTCAGGAGAGGGCTTCACAATGGATAAGTTTTATGCTACGGATACCGATAAGTGGGGACCCACAACATCCACACGTTCCGTATTGTCAGATGAAACAAATAGTTATTCAGCCTCCGGTCTGCATCATCCGGTAAG
This sequence comes from uncultured Porphyromonadaceae bacterium, assembly GCA_947174225.1. Lineage (GTDB taxonomy): Bacteria > Bacteroidota > Bacteroidia > Bacteroidales > Muribaculaceae > Lepagella. The sequence goes on from CAMWIF010000339.1 coordinate 2,919, forward strand.
AATTGTTAAATCGAAAAAATATTAAACCATCATGAAATCATATCTTTCTTTGCTCCTGCTTGGAGCCGCAGCTTTCGTAACCGGCTGCACAAACGATGAGAATCCTGAAGTTGCGACTTCCTCTAAAGAAATCGCCTTCCTCTGTGAGTATAATAATTCGACACGTGTCACCGACACTGCATTTGAGTCGAAAGACGAAATCGGTGTATATATGGTAGCTAAGGATGCCACACTCCAGATTGGAGGAAATGAGCTGAATAATGAGAAGTTCAGCTATAGTGGGTCTGCCTGGACATCTGCCCGTAAACTTTACTGGGATGAGGGAGAGCATGATGTTTATGCCTACTATCCATATGCTGAAACTATAGATGATACTGAGGATTATACCTTCGAGCTTCCAACAGACCAGTCTACAGCTGATGGTTACTCCTCCGCTGATTTCCTTTGGGCATCTGCTATGGGTGTGAAAGCCTCCGAGTCGCCTGTGCCCCTTCAGTTCGCTCATCGTATGAGTAAGGCGG
>CAMWIF010000340.1 GCA_947174225.1 uncultured Porphyromonadaceae bacterium
CGACTGATCGGCAAAATTTTTAAGGAGGAAGGTATACTCAGTCGCGGACAGTGTGTTGAGACTTCCCGTTCGGCGATGGTGGGTAAATGGATTGGAGAGACGGAGCAAAAATGCCTTGAGTTGATTAAATTTGCAAAAGGTGGTATCTTGTTTATCGACGAGATCTATAGTCTTGTGGAGACTGAGGGCAATCAATACTCTAATAAAGACTTCGGAATGAAAGCTATAGACACCCTGATGCCTGTGCTAAGTGATCCGGAGTCAGATGTGATGGTTATAGGTGCCGGTTACACATCTTCTATGAAAACCTTTCTCTCTGCCAATCCCGGTCTGGCTTCACGTTTTCCCGTAGTGCTTGATTTCGAGGATTTCACCATTGATCAGCTAATGGAAATCGCTGTCAAGGAATTGGAGAAATATGAGTTCGTCCTTTTACCGGAAGCTGAGGAGAAGCTTAGAAAACTGTTTCGCAGAGCTATGTCGGTGAAGAATTTTGGCAATGGTCGATTTGTAAAGACCGCGATAGAGAACCATATAATTCCCAATCTTTGCACCCGTGTTATGAGAAACGGGGATCTGAGTGTTGCGGATGTGGGTTCGACCAGCCTGATTCAACCGGAAGATATACCTTCGTTCCAAATTCTTTTTCCGTTGAGCTGTAACTCCGGACGCAAGATGGGCTTTGCTTAATATAATGCTCACTGACTTTATGGCTTAACTTAATATCATAATCACTGACTATATTATGGAAAAGATTCCACAAAAATACCTTTCTGCTTCTAATCATAAAGAGGCGTGTGCAAATATCAGACAATTTCTTGCATCCGGACTCTCTGTAAAGAGTATGGCAGAGCAGCTTACAGAAAAATATCGTAAGTCAAAATATGCCGTGAGAGAGCATTTAGGCAAGATGCTTGCCAGCGTCTATGATTTTGAGAATAGTGAGATTGCCCGTGAGTGTGCGAGAATGTTCGGAATAGAACCGTTAACCACTCTCAGCGTAAGTGAAAGTATACGTATCTATGGCTTGACTGAAGATGAAAAGGTATTCAGTAAAAGAGAGTTCTCAAATGCTGTCACAGAAAATTTGGCTCCGGTTGACACATTTCCTGCCGCCAAATGGCCTATGGTGGTAGAGCCACATTGTTACGATGACATTATCACAATCAGCAACACCCATAATATCTATGCCGCTATGGGTGAAAATGTGGAATTAAACTTATTCATTTTCGAACCGTCGGCTTGCGACATCCTTATAGACGAGACGGTTTTCGGTGATGAGGAACCGCTCTATTTCACTGAGATTAATAATTTCGTTTCGCCGGTATTCAAGATTAATGTTTTGAAACGCCTTCTTGACTTTTGTCTTGAGGAAGTTGGCTATCCCTATATCAAGATCAACAAGAAGGTTATTTTTACGAGTGCTGAAGCCTATCTCATCAACATTGACCAGTATGTAGGGGAGGACTACCGAGATAAAGCTTGGGAAGGGGTAGAGGCAGTGATGATGAAAGACGTTATACCCCACTATGCTGTAAGCAACACGGGTAGTTTATTTTACGGTGATGACCCCGATTCCCCCTATAATCAGCTACGCAGTATAGTGCTCTACTCGCTTATTGCCGCATCAATGCTCTATGAGACGGTGTGGGCAGAGAAACTTTCGGCAAGACTTTCCCCGAAAAGCCTTGCCGAACTGTGTCAGAAATTAAATATCTTCATATAGCCTCAGCGTATCATAACCTCTTTGAGTGTTTCGATGGCGTCATTGAGAACTTTCTTGATTTGGTCGTTATTCTCCTTTATGTCCATTGCATGTGCTAAATGAGCGCGAATATTGTTGACATTACGATAAATGGGTTTTAGATAATCAAATTTCGGATTCGTGACTATGAGTTTCTTCGCTCCGTCACGCTCATCCTTGTCGGTCTCATTAAAGTAGCATTCCTCACAAGCATAAGATACAATTGCCTCAACCAATGTCAGGTAAGCTGCATAGTAATTGTGCTTATCCCGATGCCACTTCGCCAACTTATATTGAAACTCCGATGTGCTATCAAATCTACCTATGGTCTTGATAAACTCTTTTACCACAGGTGCCACCGTCATTTGTGCAATGGGAGGAAGTTTATCCAACTTGATACCTGATAGTTGCTGGGTACTCTTCTGAAGGGCAAGCATATTGTTGATATTGCAGGCGTTGGAAAAGTCTGTCAACCTATTGGCTGCGTCCTTATCAATATCCTTTAGAAGATGGGCTATCTTGTAGGCATTTCCAAACTCCGAGAAACTGTATGCTCCCACAATCCAATCGTTAACCTCCAACACTTTCTTCAAATCCACTACAGGTACATAGCCTATTTCATTCTTTATATCAAGCATACCATAAGAAATCTTCTTGATCTGGATGGCCTTACCACTGACATTTTGAAGATAGATTAGTGTGTTCATCACAAGAAGTGGAAGAGAGCGAAACGAGTGGGTAATGTCCACATATAGCTCGTCACCGTTTTTCAAATCCTTTTCAAGACTTAAGATTGCCGAAATGTTATTGTTAACCTCCTCTTCGTTCAGTCCATAATTGATGAGTACTATGTGGGAATCTCTTCCCAACACTTTCTCTATCTTCTTTTTGTCAGGTAATTCTAACTTTGATTTGGAGGTGGCGGTTTCACTTATAGAGCCTAATTCCGCATAATAATCTTCATCAATCTCTACGCCTCGTTTGGCACAGAAGACGCGATATAACTCCTCCCACATAGATTTGACCGTACCTATCATAAACACGGTGTCAATGCCATAATGCTCCGTCAGAGCATCCGCTACGAAAGTGCGAACATACTCGTTATCATCAATATGGTAATTGGCAGTGCGATACTCGCGTCTGTTGGCTCCTTTCTCAACGGGACCGGTGCCGAGAAACGATATAAGAACTTTACGACCCATATTCTCTTAATTTAATTATTTGCTTGGTTTGTCTTAGAGGAGTTGATATTTATTTGTTTAGCCCAGAGGAGTTGGTATTAGGTTGGTTATCTCAGGGAGAGTTGATATTTGCTCAGTAGTTGAAAGTCTATTATCCGAGATAGCGAATCTTAATACTCTCTAAAGCGGGTAAAGTGAAAGCGTACCTGTTTGGAACCGTCGGGCAAAACAGTTACATCCCGCGTTGTGCAAGATGCTATACAGGGGATTCCAGCTTTCTGAAGTTTATTGATTAAATTATAGCAGAAAGTCTGTTCACCCATAATATGTACCGTTAAGGTGGAACTATCGGGTAAGTCTTTCTTATGTTGCTGAATTTTATCAAAGTATTGGTTTGCCAATCTATCAATTTCAGCTTCGTCGACATCAGAAGGTATGTTAGGGAAAGCTAGATCTATGCACTTGCCGAAATTTTCCGCTGCCACCTTTTGGCTATCGCTCCAGGTATA